>JADGHN010000145.1 GCA_019683875.1 Clostridia bacterium | reverse complement strand
CCGCCCCCGCCTCCGCCGCCGAGGCCCAGGGCGGCGGGCTGCGCCAGCTCGACGGTGATCTCATACCCGGGCCCCTCGGAGGGGACGTCGACCGCGGCCGCCAGCACGATGGCGAGGTCGTTGACCTCGACGCGGTCCCAGCACCCGGAGAGCGCAAGGGAGGCCGCGAGAGCGGCGGCCCACACGATCCCCCGCCGGCGCGTCATGGCACCACCTGCGGCGGCCGCGGTGCCATCCCACCGGCCTCGCGGACGGGATTGGTCTCGGCGGATGAAGGCCGGTATCGTTGGGCGAACCACGGCAGGCGCACCATGAAATCGCCCAGACCGCGCCACCGGAGGGGGGCGGCAGGCTGAAGGAAGGGCGTGCCGAAGGATCGCAGGCTGGCCGCATGCACGAGAATGAACAGCATGCCGAGGATGACGCCGTAGAAGCCGAGAATGCCGGCGAGGACCACGAGGGGAAAGCGCAGCAGGCGGACCGCCAGCGCCTGGTTGAAGTGCGGCAGGGCGAAGTTGGCGATGCCTGTCATGGCGACGACGATGACCATCGGCGCCGACGCGATGGACGCCTGGATGGCGGCGGACCCGATGACCAGCGCGCCGACGATGCTGACGGCCTGCGTGAGGTACTGCGGCACGCGAATGGCCGCCTCGCGCAGGATCTCGAACGACAACTCGATGATGAGCGCTTCGATCACCGCCGGAAAGGGAACGCGCTCCCGGGCATTGGCCAGCGTGAGGAGCAGCGGCGGCGGCAGCATGCTCTGGTGGAAGGTCGTCACGGCCACGTAGACCGACGGCAGGAGGAGCGCGGCCGCAAGAAAGAGGAAGCGAAGGTACCGCAGCGCCGTCGCGGCGATCCAGCCGTCATAATAGTCCTCCGGGGACTGGATGATCTGCCAGAACGTGCAGGGCACAACCAGCACGATGGGCGTGTTGTCGACGAGGATGGCCACCCTTCCTTCGAGGAGCCCGCCCGCCACGCTGTCCGGCCGCTCCGTCCAGACGGTCTGCGGGAAGATGGACGACGGGTCGTCGTGAATGAGCTCCTCGATGAAACTGGTCTCAAGCACGCCGTCGATGCGAATGCGCCGGATGCGGCG
The DNA here is from genome assembly GCA_019683875.1 of Clostridia bacterium. Taxonomy (NCBI): domain Bacteria; kingdom Bacillati; phylum Bacillota; class Clostridia; species Clostridia bacterium. The sequence goes on along the minus strand of JADGHN010000145.1, from coordinate 2,506 downwards.
CAGGACCTCCTCCACGAGGCTCTCCCGCGCCACACCCTCGATGTAGGCGACGCGGACCTCCGTCCGTGAATATTCCCCCAATTTCAGGGCCACGAACTTCAGGTGCGGGCTGCGGATGCGCCGGCGGACCAGGCTGACGTTGGTGTTCAGGTCCTCCGTGAAACCTTCTTTCGGGCCGCGGATCACGCGCTCGTTGACGGCGCGGTTCACGGCCCGCTTGCTGAAGTTCGCCGCCGACACCGCGAGCGCCCGGGGCTCTCCCTCGACCAGCACGACCGCCACGCCGGCCGCGATCCGCTCCACAACGTCCCCCACCGTGCCCACCGTTTCCACCGGCGTGGCGCGGTGCAGCCGGGTCAGCAGCGCTTGGGCGCCACCGCCGGTCCTGAGTGGCTGGACGACAGAGCGATCCAGAAGCTTTTCATCCACCGTGCCGCTGAGAAACGCGAGGACCGCGCGACGGCCGTCGTGGCAGCGCACGGAGCGCGTGGTGAAGTGGTCCGTGTTCTCGTAGGCCATCGAGACCAGCGCCATCGTTTCGTCCAGGCTCCCGCCCAGCGGCTTGCGGCGCAGCCAGTATGGATCGAGGAGCCCGGCGCGGGCGACGGCGACGAGATCGATCACCGCCGTGAGCTTGTCGAGCAGGTCGTGCAGGGCCAGCTGGAGTTGCACGAGGGTTTTTCGATCACGGCTCACCGGTCGCACGCCCTCTGGCATGAAGTCTGCGTCTATCCTGCCGCACGGGCGGCGCGCGCATGCGAGCGGCGCGCGCATGCGAGCCGCATCTGCCTGCGGGCGCCCGTTGACAACTGGGAGAAGCTGGCGGTTACCATGGCCACGGGAGGGATTGCGATGGCGGAGACCCTGTCGGGCAAGCGCGTTGCGGTTCTCGCCGAGAACATGTACGAGAATCTCGAGCTGTGGTACCCGGTCCTGCGCCTGCGCGAAGCCGGAGCAGAGGTCGTGATCGTGGGCCCGCAGGCCGGCCAGACGTACACCAGCAAGGAGGGCTACCCGGCCAAGGCGGACCGCTCCGCCAGCGACGCTTCGGCCGCGGATTTCGACGCCGTCATCGTCCCGGGCGGTTACGCGCCGGACAGGATGCGCCGGAACGCCGACATGGTCCGCCTCGTGCGGGACGCGCACCAGCAGGGCAGGGTGGTGGCGGCCATCTGCCACGCCGGCTGGATGCTGGCCGAAGCCGACATCCTTCGCGGCCGGACGGTGACGTGCGTGCCCGCGATCAAGACGGATGTCGTCAACGCCGGGGCGAAGTACGTCGACCAGGACGTCGTCGTCGACGGGAACCTGGTCACGTCCCGGACGCCGGCCGACCTGCCCGCCTTCTGCCGGGAGATCATCCGATTGCTCGCGGCGCGCTGATTGCGCGCGCCCGGTGCCGCGCGTAGAATGAGAGGCAACGTTCGGCGATGACGCAGGACACGCCCGCGCGGGAGGTCGGCCCAGAGAGAGGCGGCCGCCGGCTGCAAGCCGCTTCCCGGAACGCCCGAGCGGGCACGGCCTGCCAGCCGCCAGGGCGAACCGCCGCCCACCGCTCCTGAGGGAGCAGGAGGTGACGCAGTAGCCCGGCCGGGTCCGGCCCGATATCGCCGGCCAGAGAGGGCCCGTCCCGAACCGACGCCATCCGCTGCGGCGGTCCCCGCGCAGTCGCGGGGCGGGTCAATGAGGGTGGAACCGCGGACTTGCCGTCCGTCCCTTCGGGGGCGGGCGGCATTCTCATTTCCGGGGGAATCGCAGCCGGGTGAACCCGGCCGAAAGGAGCGAGCCAGATGGAGTCCAGGGAGATTCGACTTCGCCTGCCGGACGGCAGCGAGCGCCGCGTGCCCGCCGGCACGACCGCCCTGCAGGTCGCGCAGGCCATCGGCCCGCGACTCGCCCAGGCGGCGCTGGCCGCGAAGGTCAACGGCGAGCTCGTCGACCTCGATCGTCCGATCCTCGAAGACGCGGAGATCCGGATTCTCACGTTCGCCGACGAGGAGGGCCGCGCCGTCTTCCGCCACTCGTCCACGCACGTGATGGCCCAGGCCGTGAAGCGGTTGTGGCCCGAGGCCAAGCTCGGCACCGGCCCCGCGCTTGAGGACGGCTTCTACTACGACATCGACCTGCCCCACGCGCCGTCGGAAGAGGACCTGGCGCGGATCGAGGCGGAGATGCGGCGCATCGTCGAGGCGGACTACCCGATCGAGCGCGAGGAGTGGCCGCGCGAGAAGGCGCGCGCGTTCTTCCTCGAGCTCAACGAGCCGTACAAGGTGGAGATCATCGACGAGCTGCCCCCGGACGCCACGATCTCCGTCTACAAGCAGGGGGAGTTCGTCGACCTCTGCCGCGGCCCGCACGTGCCGTCGACGGGGCGCATCCGGCACTTCAAGCTGCTGAGCGTCGCCGGGGCCTACTGGCGCGCCAAGGAGGGCAATCCCGTCCTCCAGCGGCTGTACGGCACCTCGTTCGAGCGGAAGGAGGACCTCGACCACTTCCTCTGGGCGCG
>JADGHN010000144.1 GCA_019683875.1 Clostridia bacterium | reverse complement strand
TGTCCCATTAGTAACCCCTTTTTAGGCCGCGCGCGGACGCCGCAAGGTGAGCGTGCTGGAATTGGCCGAGGCGCTGGGTAACAGCAGCGAAGCGTGCCGCTGCGTCATCGCGGCGCCGCGCCCTACCTCCCGTCCCCCACTCCCCGCGCCCGCACCCACGTGTGCAGGCGCGCCGGCGTGGCCGGCAGCTCCAGCACCTCGACGCCGTATGACGCCAGTGCGTCCTCGACGGCAGCCGCGATGGCCGCAAGCGCTGGGATCGTGCCGCTCTCGCCCGCACCCTTTGTGCCGATCGGATTCAGCGGCGACGGTGTCTCGAGGTGACGCAGTTCAATGCGCGGCATTTCCGCGGCCGTGGGGATGAGGTAGTCCATGTAGGTCCCCGTCGTCAACTGGCCGTGCTCGTCATAGACGAGTTCCTCAAAGAGCGCGCCGGAAAGCCCGTGCACAATGCCGCCGTGGATCTGCCCCTCGACGACCGCGGGGTTCACCACCGTGCCGCAGTCGTGCGCCATCACGTAGCGGAGGATGCGCACCTGGAACGTGTGCGGGTCCACCTCAGCCACGACTGCTTGCGCGCCGTTGCCGTAGGGGACGTCCGCCGACTCGTATGACGCCGTGGCGCGCAGGCGCTCTGCACCCGCCGCGCGCACCAGTTCCGCCAGCGTGAGGCGACGGCCGTCCAGCGCCTCCACCGCGCCGTCTCGCCAGCACAGCTCCTCCACCGGCACTTCAAGAAGCTCCGCCGCCTCGCGCATGGCCGCGTCCCGGAGAGCCTCGGCGGCGCGTCGCGCGGCGTTCGTCATCATGACGCCGCTGCGGCTCCCGAAGGTGCCAACGCCGTCGGGCAGGACGCTCGTGTCGGTGTCCGCGGGGACGACGTCCGCGTAGTCGAGACCGAGGGCGTCGGCCACCACCTGGGCGGCCGTGGTGCCGTGGCTCTGGCCGGTGTCGGGCGCGCCCGTGGCGACCGCCACGCGCCCGTCCTCGCGCACGAAGGCTGTCGCCGACTCCATGGGCCCGCGGCCGGTGTCCTCCATGGCCACGGCGAAGCCGACGCCGACAAGCCGCCCCGTCCTCGCCGCCTCCGCTTTCAGCGCGCGCACGGCGTCCAGGTCAATGGCCTCCAGCGCCGCCTCGAACGTGGCGAGCGGGTCGCCGCTGTCGTAGACGATGGGGCGCCCGTCCGGGCCCTTGAGACCGCGTTCGAACGGCATTTCGGCGGCCGTGATGAGGTTGCGCCGTCGCACCTCTTCCCGCGGAAGGCCGAGCTCGCGCGCGAGGGCGTCCATCATCCGCTCCATGATGAAGTTCGCCTGGGGGCGGCCGGCGCCGCGGTACGGGCCGGTGGGCGTGCGGTTCGTCAGCACGCCGTGGAAGCGGTTGCGGTAGGCCTCCATGCGGTACGGCCCGGGGATGTTGCGGGCGGTGTGGCCCATCACGATGAAGCCGCGGAACGGGTAGGCGCCGTAGTCGACGTAGCACGTGTCCTCCACGGCGAGGAGCGTGCCGTCCCGCCGGGCGGCGATGGCCGCGTGGTGGACCTGTTCCCGCTCGTGGACCGTGGCGACGAAGTGCTCCCGCCGGTCTTCCAGGAAGCGGACGGGCCGGCCCAGCTTCAGGGCGAACCACGCGGCCAGCAGGTCTTCCGGGTAGGCGCCGTTCTTGACCCCGAAGCCGCCGCCGACGCGCGGCACGATGACGCGCACCCTCTCCACGGGCAGGCCCAGGGCGGCGGCGAGCGTCTCCCGCACCCGGTGGGGACCCTGCGTGGCCGTCCACACGACAAGGCCCCCCGTCTCCGGATCCGGGGCGGCCACGACGGCGCGCGGCTCCAGAGGGTGGGCGGATGCCCGGTGCAGGCGCAACGTGCGCCGCACGACGACGTCCGCCCGCGCGAACGCGCGCTCCACGTCCCCGAAGCCCATCTCGCCCTGTTGCGCCACCGGCGCCGATTCCAGGTCGAGGCAGGCAGGCAGCGGCTCGTACTCCACCGCGACCTGCTCGGCCGCGTCCTCCGCCTTCGCCCGCCCCTCCGCCACGACGGCCGCGACCCCCTCGCCGACGAAACGCGCCTCGCCCCGCGCAAGCGCCGGCCAGGGCTGCTCCATCAGCGACGGGGCGGCCTCCTGGATTTGTTCAAATGTGGCCACGGCGGCGACGCCGGGCATCTTCCGCGCGGCGTCGGCCCGCACGCCGCGGACCTTCGCGTGCGCGTACGGGCTGCGCACCAGGACCAGATCCAGCATGCCCGGAAGGCGCAGGTCTCCGGTGAACGTGGCCCGGCCGGTCAGGAGCGTCGGATCCTCCTTGCGCGGCACGGTCCGACCCACCGCGCGCCGCTCCGTCACGGTCGTTATCGGGAACGTCATGGGATCCCGCCCTCCTCGTGCGTGGTTGCCTCGCCCGCGACCGCGGCGTCCGCCGTCTCCGCCCGCGGGCGCAATCGTTTGCAGGCCTTCGTGCCGTGGGGATTCCGCGGGGACATGACGGTTCCTGCCGGTTCGCGCCCGTTGCCCGGACATTTCCAGGACGCGCCAGGAACGGCCGCCGGCGGGGCGAAATCACGCCCAAGCCGCGTCGAGAGAAACGGATGCGCCGCCATGCGGGACGGGGGCTTCGCTTGAAAGGGGAGGACGCCGGCGTGTGGGGCATCGTGCTCTCCCTGGCGGCCGGGCTGTTCTTCGGACTCACGGCGACGGCCGCCGATCGCGGCATGAGGGCTGGCGGCACGCCGCTCCAGGCTCTCGCGGCCACCATGGCCGTCACGTCCGCGGCCAGCGTCCTCGTGCTGGCCGGTCAGGCGTGGACGGGCACCCTCGTGTGGCCGCCGGACGCCGCCGGCTTCGCCAGCTTCGCCGTGGCCGGGCTGTGCGGTTCGCTCGTCGGCCGGTTCACGAACATGGCGGCGGTGCGCCGCATCGGCCCCGCGCGGCTGACGCAGCTGTCTCCCTCGGACACCGTCTTCACCGTGCTCATCTCCGTGCTCGTCCTGCGGGAGCGCCTGCCGTGGACGGCGTGGCTCGGGGTGACGGGCGTGCTGACCGGGGTCACGCTCATCGCGACGGAGACCGCGGCGGCGCGCGTGGAAGGACCGGGCCAGGTCGTCCCAGGCAGTGAGGGTTCGGGCGCTGCCTCCCCGGGCGCCGGCGAGACGGCGGCGACGGCCGAGCGCGGCCGGCCGGCCGTCGACCCGAAGGGCCTGGCCCTTGGGCTCCTGACGGGGGCGCTTTACGCTGCGCGCAACGTGCTCTCGGACGTCGGCTTCCGCCATCTGGGCTCCGCGCTGGAGGGGACGGCCATCGGCGTGCTCGTGTCCCTGGTGGCGTACGTCGCGTACTTCGGCGCGAAGGGCGAGCTCGCCGTCCACTGGCCGCGGGGCGAGGCGCGCCGTTACCTTCTGCTGAGTGGGCTCTGCGCCGTCATCGCGTGGTTCACGTTCACCGAGGCGATCGCTCTCGCGCACGCGCCCGTGGCCACGACCCTGAAGAACACGACGCCCCTCTGGACGCTGGCCATCGGCTACGTCGCGTACCGCAACGAGGAGCGCATCGGCACGCGCACGCTGCTCAGCGCGCTCGTCATCTTCGCCGGCGTGGCGCTCATCGCGCTCCGCGGCTGACAGGGGCGACGCCGTGCCGGCGGCCCCCTTCCGCGCTC
>JADGHN010000143.1 GCA_019683875.1 Clostridia bacterium | reverse complement strand
GTCCTTCCCCGGCCACCTAAGACGGCCAGCGGGCGAAACGCCGCTCCAGCCACTCGACCACCCAGTGCAGGGCCGCGGCCATCGCGGCCAGAATCGCCACGCCGGTCATCACGAGGCTCATCTGGAACACCTGGCCGCCGTAGACGATCAGGTAGCCGACGCCCTGCCGGCCGACGAGGAACTCCCCGACGATGACGCCCGTCAGCGCCATCCCGACGTTCACCTTGAGCGCCGCCATGATCGTCGGCAGCGACCCGGGCAGCACGACCATGCGCCAGATCTGGCCGTCCGTCGCGCCGAACGCGCGCAGGAGCTTGATGCGTTCCGGGTCGATCTGGCGGAAACCGGTGAACACCATCATCACGCTCACGACGACCGAGATCGCCAGGGCGATCGCGAGGATGGCCTCGTACTGCTTGAGCCAGATGAGAAAGAGCGGGCCGAGCGCGATCTTCGGCAGCGCCTGCAGCACGGTGAGGTACGGGTCTGCGACCTTGGCCGCGAACGGCGACCACCACAGCATCGTCGCGATCACGACCCCGAGAAGCGTGCCCAGCGTGAAGCCGAGCACCGACTCCACGAGCGTCGTCTCGACGTGGATCCACAGCTGGTGCGCCCGCGCGAGCCGCGCGGCCGTGTCCCAGACCTCCAGCGGCGAGCTGACGACGAAGTGGTCGACCCAGCGCAGGTTCACGGCGAGTTGCCAGACGACGAGGACGGCGACGAGCAAGCCCACCCGCAGCCCGAAAACGGCGCGGCGCTCCTGCCGCACGCGGCGGAGAAACCGGCGATGTTCCTCGCTCATCCCGCCGTCCTCCCTTCCGGCACGTCGAGGAGGCCCCAGATCTGGTTGAAGTAGCGGCCGAACTCCGGCTGGCGCCGCCGCTCGAGGGGATCCAGGCCAGGCCGTCCGAACTCGAGCCGCACCTCCGCCTTCACGCGGGCGGGTCGCCGGCTCAGCACCACGACGCGGTCCGCCATCGCGATCGCCTCGGCGAGGTCGTGCGTGACCATGAGCACGGCGCGGCCCTCCTGGCGGAAGATCCGGACGAGGTCGCCCTGCATGTGCAGCCGCGTCTGGTAGTCGAGGGCGGAGAGCGGCTCGTCGAGCAGGAGAAACTCGGGGTCGAGCATCAGCGTGCGCACCAGCGCCACCCGCTGGCGCATGCCGCCCGACAGCTGGTGCGGGTAATGCCGGACGAAGTCGCCCAGCCCGTACTTCTCCAGCAGGTTCAGCGCCCGCTGGCGGGCCGCGCGGAGGTCCGCGCGGCGGATCTCCGGGCCCAGCAGCACGTTGCCCAGCACCGTCCGCCACTCCAGCAGGTGATCCTGCTGCAGCATGTACCCGACCTTCGGCGTGGGTCCGCTCACGGGGACGCCGTCGACGCGCACCGCGCCGGCGCTCGGCCTGAAGAGGCCGGCCGCGCAACTGAGGAGCGTCGACTTCCCGCAGCCGGACGGCCCGAGGAGCGCGACGATCTCCCCGGACTCCACCGCGAACGACGCGCGGTCGACCGCCAGCGTTTCCCCGGACATCGTGTGGTATCGCACGGAAACGTCGTCGAACACCAGTTGCGCCATGTCCGGCACCCCCTTCGCCGCGGCGGGGGGAACGCGGGAAATGCCGCGCCCACGTCCCGCCGGTCACTCGCCGGCCTGCTTCGCCTTCTCCCAGAACGTCGTGATGACGTAGTCGTCGTACGCCACGTGGGCCTGCAGCTGGCCGCCGTCCATGAGGATCTGCTCATAGCGCTCCATCTGGTCGCGCGTGACGGAGAGGTCGTCGGTCCAGATCTTGAGGTCGCGGTAGCGCTGGATCGACTTCTGCAGCAGCTCCGCCGGGGTGTCCGGGAAGAACGGCGCCACAGCCGCCGCCACCTCCTCGACCGGCGCGGTGTACGTCCACTTCAGCGCGCGGTAGACGGCGTTCGTGAATCGCTGGATCGTGTCCGGGTGCGCGTCGATCATGTCCTGCCGCGCGAGGAAGGCGGTGTACGGCAGCCGCCCGATGGCCTCGCCCGGCGAGGCGGCGACGTACCCCCATCCGTTGGCCTCGAACATCTCCGGCACCGGCTCCCACATCTCGGCGCAGTCGTAGTCGCCGTCCTTGAACGCGCCCGGCACGGCGGCGTTCGCGATGTTCGTCACGACGGTGACGTCCTTGCCGGGCTCAAGGCCGTTCTGCCGGAGGATCGTCTCCAGCACCATCTCCGGGCTGGAGCCGGGCCGGTTGCCGATGACCGTCTTGCCCTTGAGATCGGTCCACTGGAAGTCCGCGCGCTTCTCGCCCTTGCAGACGAGGAGCGACCCGTCCGTCGCCGTCAGCTCGGCGAACAGGCGCAGCGGCTTGTCGGTGCCGCGGGCCATGATGTACAAGCCCGTTTCCGGACCCACCAAGGCGATGTCCGCCTGGCCGGACAGCAATTGGGTGGCGCCCTTGTCGCTGCCGCCGGCGGTGGTGAGCTCGACGTCGAGGCCCTCCTCCTTGAAGAAGCCCTTCGACAGGGCGACGTACTCCGGGGTGTAGAACAGCGAGCGCACCACTTCGGTCAGGTTCACATGGGCGAGCTGGCCGGCGCCGGTCCCGCTCCCCGGCTCCGACGGCCCGGTCCCGTCGCCGGCCGCGTCCTTGGCCGCCCCCCCGCCGCAGCCGGCGACCGCGAGGGACAGCGCGGCCAGCAGCATGATGAGCTTCGCAAACCTGCGCACGTCGACATTCCCTCCTCATTCGGCCCGCACCAACCTCGGACGGGCGCTCGTGCCTCGAGCGCCGGGCGAACCCGGCGCCTCGCCGGGCCGCGAGCTCCCGGTCGGACCGTGGATTTCCGCCCGATCAGCGTACGGAGGGCGGCTTGGCCGGGTACGTTGTCCGGAACCGCGCGCAATGCTATGATCGAGACGACAAACGGGGAGCTCCTACCTAGGGGCTGAGAAAGGGCTATGGTAGCACCTGACCCGCACACCTGACCAGGGTAATGCCTGCGGAGGGACCCACAAGGCAAGCTTTGGGGGCGCGCCCTCTCTGGGCGCGCCTTTTTGGGCGTGCGGAGGCCTTTCCAGGCTCCGGCGAGGCTCCCCGGAGCGGGGGGATCATCGTTGGCCGATCGCAGAGGCCTGTCCGTCGCCGTCATCGCTGAAGCCGGCGTCATGGTGGCGCTGGCCTACGTGTTGTCGCTCATCAAGATCTGGCACATGCCGTACGGCGGTGCGGTCACGGCTGGCGGCATGGTGCCGCTCGTGCTGCTGGCCATGCGCCGCGGCCCGTGGGTGGCCATGGCGGCCGGCGCCGTGTACGGCATCATCGACTTCTTCACCGAACCCTACTTCCTCACGCCGGTCCAGTGGCTGCTGGACTACCCCGTGCCGTTCGCCGTGCTGGGCGTCGCCGGCTTCTTCCCGGGACGCGCGCTCGTGGGCACGGTCGCGGGCGTGTTCCTGCGGTTCGTCTCGCACGTCGTGTCCGGGGTCGTCTTCTGGGGCGAGTACGCGAAGGACTACCACATGACGCCGTTCGTGTATTCCATCGTGTACAACGGCTCGTACCTCCTTCCGGATCTCGTGATCACCGCCGTGCTCGTCTGGCTGATCCTGCCGCGCCACCCCCCCCCCCCCCCCCGCCACGCAGGCCCCGCAACCAACGCCGATCGCCCCCGAGCGCCCCCCGCCC
>JADGHN010000142.1 GCA_019683875.1 Clostridia bacterium | reverse complement strand
TCACCGGCCGTCGGCGCCACGAGGCCGACGAGCATGCGCAGCGTCGTCGTCTTGCCCGCGCCGTTCGGTCCGAGGAACCCGTAAATGTCCCCGCGGCGGACGGTCATGTCGACGCCCTCCACGACGTTCCGGCGGCCGTAGCGCTTTGTCAGGCCTCGAGCCGCCAACACGACTTCGCCTTCAGACAAGCCGCACACCGTCCCCGGTCGATGATTCCACATGGAACACACCGCAGCCGTCGCCCTTTGTGACAGTGGAAATCATGACCGTGGTCACTGGGACGCTTTCCCACCGTGTCCTAGGTTGAAGGCAAAAGCGTGGGAGGGATGCTGGATGACGCAAGCCACCGCAGAGCGGGTGCCGGCCGGCGGCGAGCAACCCGTGCTGGAGGTCCGCGACCTGGTCAAGCGGTATGGCGACAACACCGCGGTGGATCGCGTTTCGTTCACGATCTGCCCCGGCGAGACGTTCGGCCTGCTCGGTCCGAACGGCGCCGGCAAGACCACCACTCTCGCCTTGATCGCCGGGCTGCTTCGCCCCGACGGCGGCGACGTGATCGTCGGCGGTCACTCCCTGCGCACGGCCCGGCGTCTCGCGCAACGGCATCTCGGCGTCGTGCCGCAGGACATCGCGCTGTACCCCGAGTTGACGGCGCTGCAGAACATGAACTACTTCGCCACGCTGCGCGGGCTGTCCGGCGCGGAGCGCCGCCGCCAGGTGGAAGAGGCGCTCGAGCTGGTCGGGCTCACGGAGCACGCCGGGCAGCGCGTGGAACGCTTCTCCGGCGGCATGAAGCGACGCCTGAACATCGCCGTGGGACTCCTCGGCCGCCCGCGGCTGCTGCTGCTCGACGAGCCGACCGTGGGCATCGACCCGCAGTCGCGCCGCCACATCCTCGACGCCGTGCGCAGCCTCGCCGCCGCGGGCACGACCGTCCTGTACACCAGCCACTACATGGAGGAAGTGGAGTACCTCTGCCGCCGTGTCGCGATCATGGACCACGGCCGCATCATCGCCCAGGGGCCGCTGGACGAGGTGCGGGCCCTGGCCGGCGAGGCGGTCGTCCTGCGCGTGCCGTGGCGGCCTGCGCTGGGCGACGGCGACATGGACGCATCGCAGCTGCGCAGCGCGCTGCAGCTTCCGGTCGAGACCGTGGACAGCGAGCTGCGCATCGTGCTGCCCACGGGCGCCGGCCAGGCGCCCGAGGTCCTGAACGCCCTCGTGCGTCTCGGCATTTCCGTCGACGGCCTGCGGATCGAGGCGCCGAATCTTGAGACGGTGTTCCTGGCCCTGACCGGCCGGGCACTCCGGGATTAGGGGGATCGGCATGCGCATCGTGCGAACGGTCGCGGGCAACCAGCTGCTCAGGCTCGTCACCGACCGCCAGGCGCTCTTCCTGCTCTTCGCCGTCCCCCTCGCGCTCAACTTCATCCTGGGCGTGAGCCTGCAACGCGCCTTCTCCCCGGATTTCAAACCGGATCGTCCGTACCGCGTCGTCCTGGTGGCGGCACCGAACAACGCCGCCGCGCCGCAATTCCGCGAGGTGCTGCGGTCGGCCCAGGAGTACGGACTCATCACGGTGCGCGAGGCCGTGGACGAAGCGCAGGCCCGGCGACTCGTCACCGAGCGTCGGACCGAGGCCGCGGTGGTCCTTCCGCCCGAGTTCCCCGCTCGCCCGGCCCTCGTGATCGCCGAACCGGGATCGGTGGCGGCCGGCGTCGTCGAAGAAGCCGCACGCGAGGCCGCGGCCGCGGTGGTGGAACCGGAGGTCGCAGCGGTCCCGGTGCGCCTCGATGTCGTCGCCGTGAAACCGCACCGGGGCGCGACGCGGCAGCCCGGGGCCACGGAGTACTACGCCGTGGGCATGAGCGTGCTGATGATCTACTTCGCCGCCCGTTACGGGACGCTCTCCTACCTCCGCGATCGAGCCACGGGAGTGTACCTTCGCGTGCGCGCGTCCGGAGTCTCCCGCGCGAGCTACCTGCTCGGCAAGCTCGCCGGCAACCTGGTCGTCACGTTCTTCTTCATGTTCGCGATGACCGTGGCCACGCGCCTCCTGTTCGGCGTCCACTGGGGCGACGTGCGCGGGTGGGCGCTGATGACCGTCGCCGCCAGCCTGGCGGCGGCCGGCCTCAACGCCACGTTGATGGCGCTGATCCGCACGCCCGAGGTGATGGACGGGGTGAGCGCCGGGCTCTTCCAAGTGCTCGGCTTCCTGGGTGGGTCGATGATTCCCCTTTACATCTTCCCGGACGTGCTGGCCCGCATCTCCCATGTGGTTCCGAACCGGTGGATGCTCGACGGCTATCTGACGCTGCTCGGCGGCGGCGGTCCCTCGGATGTCGCTGTCGACACGCTGAAGCTGGCCGTGGCGGGGTCTTGCCTTTTCGCGCTCGGTTGGATCATCGACGGGCTGCAGGCCCGTTCGGTCGGGGAGGCGTGAGCGGTGAACGCACTCAAGCGTGTGTGGACGATCGCCGCGACGGCGCTCTGGCGCGGGTACCGCCGTCCGGTGAACGTTCTGCTGGGGATCGGACTGCCGCTGTTCTTCGGTGTCGTCGTCAGCAGCCTGTTCGCCGGCACCGGCGACGGGACGCGCGCGGTCGTGGTGGACCTGGACGGCGGGCCTGCGGCCCAGGCCTTCGTCAAGGGTCTCGAGGCGACGCCCATGCAGGTGAGCCGGAGCACGCGCGCGGATGCCGAGGAGCAGCTGGCTGCGGCGCGGATCCCGGTGGCCGTTGTCCTGCCCGAGGACTTCTCCGCCTCGGTGGCGGCCGGACACCCGCACCTGGAGCTCCTCCACGGCCCAACGTACGAACCGGGGAACCTCGTGGAGCGGCGTGCCCGTGCGCTGGCCGCGTCCCTCGCGACGGGACGCGCCGCGCCCGAACTGCCCGTGCGCACCGTGCCGCCCCGTGATACGGTCGACGCGGACCGCTACCCGTACCTCCGCATCGTCTTCGGGTTCTACGCGATGTTCGCGCTGTCGACGCTGATGCATCAGGCGTACGAGCTGCACGAAGAGCGCGAGAACGGAACCCTGGCGCGCATGCTCGCGCTGGGCGTGCCGTTCGCCGAAGTCGTGGCCGGGCGCGCCCTCGCCCTGTTGCTGGAAGGGGCGGTCCAGGGCGCCGTCATGATCGGCGCGACGGCCGCCCTGGGAGCGCCATGGCTTGGGGCGGGCCTCCCCGCTCTCGCGCTGTCCGTTGTGGCCACGCTGGTCTGCGCCTCCGGGCTGGCCCTGGCCGTGGCCGGCGTGACGCGCACGGCTGCCCAGGTGAACAACGTCGCCGTGCTCGGGTCCACGGCGGCGGCCATGCTGGGCGGCGCCTTCTGGCCGCTGGACGTGGTGCCCGCGTTCGTCCAGAAGGTGGGCCACCTGAGCCCGGTGTATTGGGCAGTGGACAGCCTTCGTGAGGCGTTCGCGTTCGGCGGGCCGATCGTGGGCCAGGCCCAGGCGCTGGCGGTCCTGGTGCTCATGGGCGCCCTGGGCGCAGCGGTCGGCGTGACGGGCCTGCGGCGCCTCGCGGAGTGAGCGGTCGATCAAGCGGCATGGAGGACAGCGAGCCGGCGAATGAATCCCTGGAAGCCCGAAAGCGTTGAAGCATCCGAATGGTCCTTCCACGCCCTGCGCTTCGCCGCGTGCGTCGCGGCCGTCGCCGGCTGGCTGCTCTCCGGGAAGCCGCCCGGCGCGGCCGCTCCCCTCTCACTTGCGGTCGCCGTGGTGCTCGACACGGCGGGTCACCTGGC
>JADGHN010000141.1 GCA_019683875.1 Clostridia bacterium | reverse complement strand
GCGGCCGCCTCCTCCGGGAGCGCCTCGAGGAACAGCCGGTAGTAGAGAAGCTCCTCCTTCGACGCGAAGGGCGAGCCGTCCGGCCGCCGAGCGCGGCGGAAGTCGGCGTCCGTCACCGCGCTCTCCGCGTGGGCGCGCAAGACCTCGGCCGTCCCCGTGCCCTGGGAGAACTTGGCCTTGGGCCGCGCGATCACGTCCTCAGGGACGAGGCCGCGCGCCGCGGCCCGCAAGACGCGCTTGCCGGGACCCGTCGCCGGCCGCTTGAAGGACCAGGGCAGGCGGAAGGCGAGGTCCACGAGGCGCGTGTCGAGGAAGGGCTCCCGCGCTTCCAGCCCGTGCGCCATGCTCATGCGGTCCGCGCGCTGCAGGTTGGTCCAGTGCAGGTTGGCCGTGATGGCGGCGAGTTCCTCGTCGAGCGCGCGACCGGCGAGGCCGGCGAGGTAGTCGTAGCCGGCGAAGAGCTCGTCGGCGCCTTCGCCGGTGAGGACGACCTTCACGCGCTCCCGCGCGAGCCGCGCGACGAACCACATCGGGACGGCGCTGCGCACGAGCGCCGGGTCGAACGACTCCAACGCGCGGACCACGGCCGGGAGCGCGCGGACGACGTCGGCGGCGGTGTAGACCGCGGCGTGGTGCGTCGTGCCGATGCGCCGCGCCGCGTCTTCCGCGTAGGCGAGATCGGGGCTGCCTTCGAGCCCCGTCGCGAAGGAGTGCAGCACGCCGTCGCGCATGCGGCGGGCCAGCGCCGCCACGAGGGTGGAATCGAGCCCGCCCGAAAGCAGCACGCCGACCGGAACGTCGGCCACGAGGCGATCGTGCACGGCGCCGGCCAGCGTGGCGCGAACCTCGTCGACCGCCTGCTCCCAGGGCACGCTGTCCCACCGGCCCACCTCGGGGAGCGCGTAGTAGGGACGCGTGGGAAGGGGCCGGTCGGGAAGGGCGGCGCGCTCAAGCAGCGCGCAGTGCCCGGGCGGGAAGACGTGCATGCGGCGCGTCACGCGCGCCAGCGCCTTCATCTCCGACGCGAAGAAGAGGCGGCCGCGCGACCAGCCGTAGTAGAGCGGCTTCACGCCGAGCGGGTCGCGCGCCAGGAGCAACCTCCGGCCGTCCGACACGGCGAAGGCGAACATGCCGCGCAGGCGGGGGAGGAACGCGGGGCCGTGGTCTTCGAAGAGGTGCACGAGCACTTCCGTGTCCGCGCGCGTGCGGAAACGATGGCCGGCCGCCTCAAGCCCGCGACGCAGCTCCGCGTGGTTGTAGATCTCCCCGTTCAGCACGACCTGCAGGCGCCCATCCTCGTTGCCGAGCGGCTGGCGACCGGATGCCACGTCGATGATGCTCAGCCGCGTGTGGCCCAGGGCCACGGCCTCGCCGGTCCAGATGCCGCGATCGTCCGGGCCCCGGTGTGACAGGGCGCGCAGCATCTCGCCGAGGGCGCGGACGCTGTCCGCGTCCGCGCCCCACACGCCTGCAATCCCGCACATGGCCGGCGCCCCCTTACACCGCCGAGGCCCACGCGCGCCCGGTCCGCACCCGGTCCAGGATGCGGCGCACCCGTTCGGCCTCGCTCAGCACGCGGCCGGTGTCCGGGTCCACGGCGCGGCAGGCGCCGCCGACGATCTTCACGCGGACTTCCCCGCGCGCTTCGGGGTTGTTCCGCAGGTGGGCGGCGTCGATCAGCCCGACGTTCACGGCCTTCGCGATGGTCGCCGGGTCCGACCACGGGTCGGCGACGCCCGGCTCCGCGATCTCGCGAATGGCGTTCAGGAGAAGGCGCGCCTCCTCGACGAGTTCCTCCTTGCGCGCCTGCACCTCCGGGTCGCGGAGCATGTCGGGCTGGCCGTAGAGCGCGTTCTTGATCGCGCCCCGCGCGATCTTGACGGCCTCCTCCACGTCCTCCGGAGTGGCCGCGTGATCCGCCTCCACGTGCGCCACCACGTGCACGATGTGCGGGCGCAGCGCCATCTGCAGAAACACGGACGACGCCAGGTGGCCCTTCGCGAGGTCGAGGTCCGCCGGCAGGCTGGAGAGCCCCGTGCGCGTCTCCCGGAACACGGTGAAGGTCTCGTCCTGAAGGCCCTCGATCAGCTCGATCTTGGCCAGCATCTTGGCCAGGTCCATCTTGAACGACGTGCCCGGCGGCGTGTTGAACATGTACTGCGCGACGTAATGCCGCACGCCGCACGCCTTCGGGTTGTACGCGGCGAGGAAGGCCATGGCCACGGCCACGCTGTCCGGCGCGTCGCGCAGGCTCCAGTGGTGCGACTCGTTCATCTCCACGGGCACGTCGTGCGCGGCGAGGAAGCGCATCGTCTCCTGCGCCTCGCGGATGTGCTCCGCAAGCGGCACCTGGCTGCGGCCGTCCAGCCGGCTGTACCAGGTCAGGGGAATGGCGCCCCAGGCCAGGCGGATCGTCTCGATCAGGACCTCGGCCATCTTGAGCATGTCGCGCGTGCCGCTGTAGGACCGCATGAGCGGGTGGTTGCCGCGGCGCGAGGCCAGGTACAGCTGGCGGAACTGCTCCGGCGTGCGCACGGGCACGCCGCCGGCCCCGTGCTGGAGCGGATCCATCTCGTCGGGCCGGAAGAAGTGCTCCTGCGTGTTCTGGTCCACGCCCAGCGAGATGACGTCGAGCACCTTGCGCTCCGCAAGCTGCCGCACCCCTTCGAGCGTCTTCTCGAAGGACGGCTCCCCGTAGTGGTGCCGGATCAGCGGGTAGGGGTACTGCTGCGCGATGCGGTCGACAAGACGGTCGGGATAGACGGCCGCTTCCTCGTCGCCCGCGCGCCCGCGCAGCCGCGCGATCACGGCGTGGTCGCCCTCGCGGCCGTCGAAGACCGCCTCGAAGAAGCCGAGGGAGCGAACGCGCTCCGCCACTGGAGGTGTGCCGCCGAACCAGTACCGCAGGCTCTCCAGGCCGCGCGCCTTGACGAGCTCGATGAAGCGTCGCACGACGCGCTCGCCGGCCTCCGGCGTGAGGCGGTAGCTGACGCCGACGATATCCGGCCGCTCCTCGACGATCTTCCGCACGACGTCCTCCGGGTCGACCGCCGGGCCGAGGAACACCGTGCCGTACCCGACTTCCTCGGCCAGGTGGCAGAACTTCGCGATGCCCGCGACGTGGACGCAGTCGCCGATCGCGGCGGCGAGCAGTTTCGGTCGACGGTTCATGCGCACCAGCTCCCTTCCCTGACGAAGCGGCGGACCTCCGCCACGCTCCTGCCTTCCAGGCCGAGGCGGCGCAACGTGCGGCCGCGCGCGCGGTAGTCGACGCCGCTCACCGCCGAGGCCAGGGCGACGACGGCGTCGATCGTCGGCGTCGGCACGCCTGCGGCGCGACCGAGCTCGCTGATCGGCACGAGCCCGGCCGGCACGTCCTCGTACAGGTAGCGGCAGTCGACCGACGACGGCGCCATGAGCCCGGCGTAAGCGGGGTTCGCGTGAATCGCGTCCATCAGCCGGTCGGCGCGGACGCCGTAGCTACGCTCAAGCCACTCCAGCGCCGACGGCACTCGCACCCGCCATGCGCGGGCGACGGCCAGGCGTTCCGCGTCGAGGGCTTCCAGCGCCCTGGCGACGGACGGCGTGATCGCGCCGCGGTAATGTTCGAACGGCTCCCCGGCCTCGACCCGGCCGAGATTCAGGAGCAGCGGGGCCGGGTGGAACACGGCGCCGATGTTGTCCAGGCTCGTGGTCAGGACGTCGGGCGCGGGCACGAATTGCGGAAACGCGACGCGCAGCCGCTCGACCACCCACGCCGTGCGTCGCGCCGGCAG
>JADGHN010000140.1 GCA_019683875.1 Clostridia bacterium | reverse complement strand
TGGCTCTTGTCCCACGGCTGGATCACGATCAGCCGCGGCTCGGGGATGTTGATCGTCGCCATCTGGTTGATCGGCGTGGGCGTGCCGTAGTAGTCGACGCGGACCTTCTCCAGGAGTGCCGGCGTGGCCCGGCCGGCGCGGATGCCGGCGAGCTCGCGGCGGAACGCGTCGAGGCTGTGCTTCATGCGCTCTTCCGCATCTTTCAGTACGTCTTCAATCACGGCGCTCCCTCCGGTTTCGCACGTTGTCACTCGGCGGGCGTGGCCGCGGCGTCGGCCGAAATCAGCGTGCCGATGGGTTCTCCGAGAACGGCGCGACGGATGTTGCCCGCCTCCGCGATGTCGAAGACGAGGATCGGGATGCGGTTCTCCATGCACAAGGACACGGCCGTGGAATCCATGACGCGCAGCCCCATCTTGAGAACGTCGAGATAGCTGAGCGAGCGGAGGAGGCGCGCGCGCGGGTTCGTGCGCGGGTCGTCGTCGTACACGCCGGCCTCGTTCGTGGCCTTGAACATGACGTCGGCCTCCACCTCCGCGGCGCGGAGGGCGGCCGTGGTGTCCGTCGTGAAGTATGGGTTGCCGGTGCCCGCCGCGAAGATGACGACACGCCCCTTTTCCAGGTGGCGGACGGCGCGCCGGCGGATGAAGGGCTCCGCGATCTGGCGCATCTCGATGGCCGTCTGGACGCGCGTGTCGACGCCCACCTGCTCCAGCGCGTCCTGCAACGCGAGCGCGTTGATGACGGTGGCGAGCATGCCCATGTAGTCGGCCGTCGCGCGGTCCATGCCCTGGGCACTGCCGCTCTGGCCGCGCCAGATGTTGCCGCCGCCGACCACGATGCTGACGGCCACACCCAGCCGGACGACGTTCCGCACTTCTTCCGCGATGGCCTCCACGACGGACGGGTCGATGCCGAAGCCGCGCGGCCCGGCGAGCGCCTCGCCGCTCAACTTCAGGACGATTCGCCGGTACTTGGGCTCAATTCCGGACGCGGACAAGCGGGTACCTCCCGGATGCGCGATTCGCGGTCACTGGCCGACCTGGAAGCGCGCGAAGCGGCGGATTTCCATCTTTTCGCCCAGCTTCGCGCTGGTCTCCTGCACCCGCTCCTTCACCGTCTTCGAAGGATCCTTGACGAACGGCTGCTCCTCAAGGCAGATCTCCTGGAAGAACTTCTCCATGCGTCCCGCCACGATCTTTTCGGCGACCTGCTCCGGCTTCCCCTCTTCGCGCACGCGCGCCAGCTGGATCTGGCGCTCCGCTTCGACGACGTCCGCCGGAACGTCCTCCCGGCGCACGTAGCGCGGCGCCGCGGCGGCGACGTGCATGGCGACGTCGTGGAGGAGCTCCTTGAAGTCGTCCGTCTTGGCGACGAAGTCCGTCTCGCACGAGATCTCCACGAGCACGCCGATCTTGCCGCCCATGTGGATGTAGGCGTCGACCAGACCCTCGTTGGCGGTCCGCGAGGACAGCTTGGCCGCTTGCGAGAGGCCCTTCTGGCGGAGCCAGTCGATCGCCTTGTCGATGTCGCCCCCCGTCTCCTGAAGGGCCTTCTTGCAGTCCATCATGCCCGCGCCCGTGCGCTCGCGCAGCTCCTTGACGAGCGCGGCTGAAATGTCCGCCATTCCCGATCCTCCCTGGGTTCCGTGTCGAGATAAGGGGGCAAAAGCGCATCGGCGCTCTTGCCCCCGGTGTAAACGGCCAGCGCGTGTCGCCAGCCACGTGCGTCCCGGCCGAGACGCCTCAAGCGGTGACCTGGACGCCCTGCTTGCCTTCGAGCACGGCGTCGGCCATCTTCGACGTGATCAGACGGACGGCGCGGATCGCGTCGTCGTTCCCGGGGATGATGTAGTCCACCTCGTCCGGGTCGCAGTTGGTGTCGACGATCGCCACGACGGGAATGCCCAGCTTGCGGGCTTCCGTGACGGCGATGTTCTCCTTGCGCGGGTCCACGACGTAGATGGCGCCGGGCAACCGCTTCATCCCGCGGATGCCGCCGAGGAACTTCTCAAGCTTCTCCTTTTCATGGCGCAGCCGCGCGGCTTCCTTCTTGCTGAGCCGGTCGAAGTAGCCGCTCTGTTCCATGTCGTCGAGCTCTTCGAGACGCTGCAGGCGGGAACGGATGGTCTGGAAGTTCGTCAGCATTCCGCCCAGCCAGCGGTGGTTGACGTACGGCATGCCACACCGGCGCGCCTCTTCGGCGATGGTCTCCTGGGCCTGCTTCTTCGTGCCGACGAACAGCACGTCTTCCCCTTCGAAGACGACGTCCCGGACGAAGCTATAGGCATCTTCGATGAGGCGAACGGTCTTTTGCAGGTCGATGATGTAGATGCCGTTGCGCTCGGTGAAGATGTAGGGCTTCATCTTGGGGTTCCAACGGCGCGTCTGGTGGCCGAAGTGAACACCGGCTTCGAGGAGTTGCTTCATCTGAACGACGGGCACGCGTCTTCACCTCCTTCCGGTTCAGCCGCCGCTTCCCAGCGCGCGTCAACCACGGGAACCGTGGCACCGGGACGCGCGAACACCCCGAGACGCAGCGGGGCCGCCCTGTAAAGGGCGAGGAAGCGTGAGAATTTGGTCCCGCCGCTCGCGCGGACGGTCCGGAAGGACTATATCACATCGTTTCAACGAATGTCGACGACGATCGGAATCGTCACGCCGGGAACGACTTCGACGGGAAGGGAGCGGCGAATGAGACGATCATGCAGCGTGCGCGCGATGGTCGTCGACGCCTGGTCGGCCCATGCGGTCGCGAGTCCGTCGACATCGATGCTGTCGAGCTGCTTCTGGAATTCGCGCGTGATCTCGTCCCGCAGGTGGTCGCGCAGCGCCTGGGTCGCCGTCGCCGGCAGGTCCACGCGCACGCCGTAGAGCACGAAGGACGCGTCGCCGAGCTGCTTGTTGACTTCCTCCGCCACCTTCGCCGGCACCTGCGCCTTCACGGCCTCAATGACCCTCGGCATCTCCGCAAGCACCTGCTGCCGGATCTCCGCCTGCACGTCCGCCGTCAGCGGCGAGGCGTCCACCCTCGCGACGACCCCGTGCCGCATGACGTACGCGCCGCCGGCCGCACCTGCCGCCGCGGTCAGCGCAATTCCCCAAAGCAGGCCCTTCATGAACATCCAACGCACGCGAGACAGCCTCCCTGGAAAAGCGGCTCCGCCCCTGGAAAATGGGACAGCCTCTGGATACTATGCCCAGCGAGGCGTCTCTTATGCGCCCAAGCCCGGGTCAATCCAGGCGCAGGTCGAGGTGGGGCTCGCCGTCCTCCGGCGACCGCGTCCCGCGCTCGCCGCGCGGCGCCCCCGAACTGCGCGCCCGCTCCTGCGGCCGGCGGCGCGTTTCGTCCCCGGCGTGGCCGAGCGTGCCCGTTTCGGCCCGCGGCGGCCGCGCCACCGCGCGCTCGCCGCGCCGGCGACGCGCCTCTTCGGCCGCCTGCTGGCCCGCCAGCTGCGCCTCCGCCCCCGCCCGCCAGACGTGCTCCGCCCGCTCGACGGCGCCCGCGGCGGGGACCGCGCCCTGCCCTTCCACCGGTTTCACCGCAATGCCTCCTTTTGCCGCGCCAGACGGCCGCGCAGGCGCAGGATCGCCTTCGAGTGGAGCTGCGAGATGCGCGACACCGACAGCCCCATGACGTGCGCGATCTCCGTGGCCGTCAGCCCTTCGTAGTAATAGAGGGCGACGACCGTCCGCTCCTTCGGCGGGAGCTTGTCGATCGCGTCCGCGAGGATGCGCTTCCGCTCCTGCAGGTACGCGCTCTCAAGGGGATCCAGAGCGCGGCCGTCGGCCACGATCTCCTGCAGCGCCAGCTCGCCGTCGCCGTC
>JADGHN010000139.1 GCA_019683875.1 Clostridia bacterium | reverse complement strand
GCCGGCGCGTCGAGGCTCGGCTGGGCGCGGACGTTGACGCCGGAGGCCGTCACGACCAGGTACCGGCGCGCGTCGAGGTCGCCGGGGAACCGCGCGGACGCGTATGGGAGCACGAAGGCGTCCGCGTCGTCCGGGGCGAACGCGCCGCCCAGGGAGATCATGTCGCCAAGCAGGGGCCAGAGCGGCGAATCCGCGGCGTTCGCGTCCAGCCGCCACTCCGTGCGAAACGCGTCCAGACCCCGATCCGATCCAGAACCGGCCTGCACGTCCGGGTCGACGAGCGCCGTGAGCGCGCCGGCGTCCTTCGCCGCGACGGCCTTCTTGAGGTCGGAGAGGAACTTCGCGAGCGCGGCGTCCTTCGGCGACTCGTTTGCCGGCTTCACCGTATAGGTGGTGAACGGCCCGCTGTCCCCGGCGTCCGCCCCGTCGGCCTCCGAGGCCGGCATCCCGCCGGCGTCCGTGCCCGCCCCACCGTCCGCCGTCTCGGACCCGGGCTGTGCGCCCTCCGAGCCCTGCCCGTCCGAGCCCTGCCCGACGGAACCCCCCGTCTCCGCGGGCGGCGCCGTCTCGCTGGCGGGCCGCTCGGCGCCGGCCGAAGCGGACGAACTATCGCGGTAGAACCAGCGCAAAGCCGACTCGGCCGCGTCCTGGAAGGAGCAGCCCGTCAAAAGAACAACGTTGGCCGCGAGCAAAGCCGCGAGCACCGTCGCCACGCGCCGCCGAGGCCGCATGCGCCCGCCCCTCTCCGTCATATCGCTCAGATTCGGACCGATTTTCGACAGGATTCGCTCATCTAACGTTTACCAGAAATGACGGCCCCTGTGGACAGACAGCATCGAGCACCGGGCTGGACAGGTCCCGGCATCGTGCCGCTGGGGTATCGTAGGACCAGACGCACCGGCGGAGACGGAGCCCAAGAATTGACACAGCCTGAACCGGCCCACGATCGAGCGCGACCGGGACGCCTCCTCGCCGCGGTCGCTTTCGGTGTCCTGTTGAACCCGATCAACTCGTCCATGATCGCCGTGGCCCTGCCGCACATCGGGGCCGATTTCGGCGTGCCCTTCGCCCGGCTGACGTGGCTCATCGCCACGTACTACCTCGCCAGCGCCATCGCGCAACCCGTGATGGGACGAGTGAGCGATCTCTTCGGCCGGAGGCGCCTCTTCTTCGCCGGCCTCGCCCTCGTGGCGGTCGCATCGGCCCTGGCGCCGTGGTCGCCGAGCCTCGCCGCGCTGGTGGCCTTCCGCGCCGTGCAGGCGGTGGGCACCTCCACGCTGTACCCGGCGGGCATGGGGATGATCCGGGACACGTTCAGAACCGGCCAGGCGCAGGCCCTGGGCATCCTCGCCGTGTTCTCGTCCACCTCCGCAGCCCTCGGCCCTTCTCTCGGCGGATTCCTCGTCCACCTCGGCGGCTGGCCGGCGATCTTCGTCGTCAATTTCCCGTTGATCGCCGTGTCGACGATCCTCGCCTGGCGCGCGCTGCCCGCGGACACACCCTCCGCCGCGGCGGCCGGGCGCCTGGATCTTGCCGGCGTGGCGCTCTTCTCGGGAACGGTGGTCGGCGCGCTCGCGTTCCTGCTCTCGCTGGACGGCCGGGGTCCGGCGTGGTGGGCCCTGGCGGGCGCCGTCGTCCTGGGCTTCGCGTTCGTTCGCTTCGAGACGCGCCTCGCTTCCGCGGGCGCCGAGCCCTTCATCGATGTGCGCGTCTTCGGCCGCGATCCGTCCCGGACGAAGGTGTACCTCGCGTGGATGATGTCGAACGTGGCGTTCTACTCCATCTTCTTCGGGATGCCCACGTACTTCGAGACCGCGCGCCGTCTGAGCGCGGGCGCGACCGGCGTCATGATGCTGTCCGTCGCGGGGCTGGGCAGCATCGTCTCGCCCTTCGTGGGCCGGTGGGTGGACCGCGCGGGCCACCGCCCGGCGCTGCTGGCCGGCGGCGCGACGTTCCTCGCCGGGGCGGCCGGCCTGTACGCCGCGGGCGGTCGAGCGCCCCTCGCGGCGCTGTTCGCCGTCCTCTCGCTTCTCGGGGTGAGCAACGGTATCCACAACCTCGCGCTGCAGGCGGCCCTCTTCCGCTTCGTCCCGCGCGAGGACACGGGCGCCGCCTCCGGCATCTTCATGATGGCGCGCTACACCGGCACGATCCTTTCTAGCAGCCTGCTGGGCATCGTCTTCGCCCGGGGCGTGGGGCCCGCCGGCCTGCACCAGCTGTCCATCGCCCTTCTGGCCCTCGGGGTGCCGATGCTCGCCCTCATGCTCCGGATCCCGGCCGGCGCCGGGACCGGCACCCGCCCCGCGCGCTGACTCCGGCGCCGTGCACAGGCGCCAGCGTTCGCGCCGCCGCGCCGCATGCCGACCCAAGCACGTCTTGACAAGAACCGTTATCATGAAAAGGTTCACTTCCGCCGCGGCGTGGCCGCGGCCCCGGAGGGCGATCGCGTGGACGTCGAGACCGCAACGCTCACGAAGAACCCAGGCGCCGAGGGGGAGGCCGCCGGGCGGGGGCGGACCGCGCCGGACGCGCCCGTCGACTGGAACGCGCCCCTCACCGGCGCGATGTTCGCGTTCCTGGTGCCGCTGCTCCTCAGCAACGCGGTCCAGGGGCTGAGCAGCACGATCAGCAGCATCCTGGTCGGGCGCTACATCGGCGTCGCCGGCCTGGCGGCGATCTCGGCTTTCTTCCCCGTGATGTTCTTTCTCATCTCGTTTCTCATCGGGCTGACCAGCGGCGGCACCGTGCTGGTCGGCCAGGCGTTCGGCGCGGGCCGCATGGACCGCGTGCGGGCCGTCGCCGGCACGACGCTCAGCTTCACCTTTCTTGCGGGCGTCGCCGTGAGCGCGATCGGCGTGCTCTTCGCCTCGAAGATCCTCGTCTTCATGGGGACGCCGGCGAACATCCTCGCCCAGGCGGAGTCGTTCGCGCGCATCGCCTTCCTCGCGCCGGCGCCCCTCTTTCTCTTCTTCTCCTACTCGGCGTTCCTGCGCGGCATCGGCGACTCCAACACGCCGTTCTACTTCCTCGTGGTGAACACCGTGCTGAGCCTGGCGGTGACGCCCGCCCTGATCTTCGGCTGGGGAGGCCTGCCGCGCGCCGGCCTGGACGGCGCGGCCTGGGCGATGAGCGTCTCGACGCTGCTCACCCTTGCGCTCCTCCTCGCGTACCTTCACCGGATTCGCCACCCGCTGCGCTTCGACCGGGACATGGTCCGCCACCTCCGCATCGACGGCCGCATCCTCGCCGCGATGTTGAAGATCGGCATCCCGACCGCGATCCAGATGGTGGCCGTGTCCCTGTCCGAGATCGCCGTCGTCAGCCTCGTCAACCGCTTCGGCTCCGACGCCACGGCGGCGTACGGGGCGTATTACCAGGTGGCGAACTACGTCCAGATGCCGGCGATCAGCCTGGGCATGACGGCCTCCATCTTCGGCGCCCAGGCCATCGGCGCCGGGAGGCAAGACAAGCTCGCGAACGTCGTCCGCTCGGCGATGCAGCTCAACCTCGCCATCGGCGGGGCGCTGGTGGCGCTGTCCTACCTGTTCGCGGGGGAGATTCTTTCGCTGTTCCTGGCGCCCGGCGCGGCGTTCCGGATCGCTCACGGGCTTCTCATGATCACGCTGTGGAGTTACCTCGTCTTCGGCGCGGCGAGCATCTTCGGCGGGATCATGCGCGCCAGCGGCGTGGTGCTGTGGCCCACGGTGCTGACGATCGTGTCCATCTGGCTGGTGGAGATCCCCACCGCCTACCTGCTCTCCCGGCGGATCGGCATCGACGGCGTCTGGATCGGCTACTCCGCCGCCTTCGTGACGAGCCTGGCGCTGCAATACGGGTACTACCGGCTCTTTTGGGTGGGGCGCC
>JADGHN010000138.1 GCA_019683875.1 Clostridia bacterium | reverse complement strand
TTCGAGACCGCCGATCCCCGCCGCCTCATCCAGCTCAAGGAGTTCGTCCGCACCCATGAGGCGCTGCGCCGGGCGGACAACCTCTTCCTGTACGACCCGTGGCACGGCCTCTCGCGCCTGCAGCCGGACGGTCGCCTGGCGCCCTACCGCAAGGCGGTGTGGGAGACGCCCCTGGCGCGCCAGGCCGGGGTGGAGGCGCCGAGCGTCGCCCTTGGCGGCCTGCGCCAGGCGCTGCGGGAGCTGGACGGCTACCTGAGGCGGCAGCGCACGATCGTCATCCTGCAGAACCTGGCCGAGCACCGGGAGTGGGACAGCGGCTTGCAGAGCGCGCTGCGCGCGTGGGCCATCGACGAGGAGATCCTCGCGCGCGGCTCGACCATCTTCCTCCAGACGGCCGACGCCGCCTCGCTTCTCGACCCCTACACCCGCGAGCTCATCGTCGTGATCGAGGTCGACCCCTCAAGCGACGCCGAGCGCCGCTACCTGATCGCGAAGACGGCGGTCGAGCTCGAGGTCTCCATCGACGACAACCGGCTCGGCGAGCTGGCGGCCGCCACCGCCGGGCTCAACCTGCACCAGCTCGAAAGCGTGTTGCTGGAGTCGTACCACGCGACGCGAGGCTTCGACTTGACGCGCGTCAAGGACCTCAAGAGCGACCTGGTCCGGCGCTCCGGCGTGCTCGATGTCGTCGAACCGCACGCCTCCTTCCAGGACATCGGCGGATACGCGGCCGTGAAGTCGTTCGTCAAGCGGGACGTCGTGCGCGTGCTGGCGGAGGCCCACCGCGCGCGCCAGTTCGGCGTGCCGCTGCCGCGCGGCCTCCTGCTGTTCGGCCCGCCGGGCACCGGCAAGAGCCTCTTCGCGCGCGCCCTGGCGCACGAGATCCGGCTGCCCTTCATCCAACTGCGCACGGAGAACATCTACTCCAAGTGGTTCGGCGAGTCCGGCCAGAACATGCGCCAGGCGTTGCAGCTCGCCGACAAGATGTCGCCGGCGGTCGTCTTCGTGGACGAGATCGACCGCTTCGGGCGCCGTTCGGGCGGCGCGCGCGACTCGGCGGGTGAGGAGAGCCAGCGGGTCTTCTCTCAGTTCCTGGAATGGCTGGGCAAGCCGGAGCGGGAAGCCATCGTGGTCGGGACCACGAACGTCCCCGATCACCTGGACGAGGCGTTCATCCGCACAGGCCGCTTCGACTACAAGATTCCCTTCCTCTATCCCGGTCCCGAGGCGCGGCTCGCCGTGCTCTCGGTACACCTCGGACTGGAAGAGGGGTCGCGGCACCGGCGGCCGCCGCTCCTGGACGACCCCGACGCGTTCCGCCAGTTCCTTGCGGAGGAGATCGTGCCGCGCACGCGCTACTTCTCGGGAGCGGAGCTCGAGGAGCTGGTCACGAGGGCCAAACGCCGCGCCTTCGCGAGCGGTGCGAGCGGTGTCGGCCGGGAGGACTTCCGCGCGGCGCTGCAGAGCTTCCGGATCCCGTACGAGGACAGGGCGGCGTCCGTGCGGTATTATCTTGGACAGGCTAGGCGTTTCACGGACGACGAGGCCTTTTTGGAGGAGTTGCAGCGCGAGATCGACGAGGCTGCGGATTGACGGCGCACGGGCCGCGGACCGGACCCGTGCGCCGGGCGGGGTCACTGCGCCCGCGGGCCGCGAGGAGGAACGGCGCGTGCCGCCATCATGCGCTCCGCGTGGGCCACGGCCAGTTGCACCAGCCGCCCGCAGTCCCTGGACGACACGGCGCCCCAACCTTCCCGCTCGACGGTCTCGCGTACGCCGAGTTCCTCGGCCAGCCGCCGTTTCAGCTCTTCCGACATCAGCTGGGACAAGGCGTTGCACCTCCCGCCTGCGGCGTATTTTGCCCGTGGACCGCGCAACCTAGCCGCGGGAAAGGAGTTTCCGCCCAGGATGCCCGTCGTGGCTGAACTCGTCCTCTCTCTGCTCGGCATCTTCCTCGGCGCGACGCTCTTCACCAACGGCGTGGAATGGCTCGGACGCAAGATGGATCTCTCCCACGGGGCGACGGGCAGCCTGGTGGCCGCCATGGGCACGGCCCTTCCGGAAGCGATCATTCCCATCTGGGCCATCGCGTTCGGCGCGAGCCACGTGAGGGAGCAGATCGGCGTCGGCGCCATCCTCGGCGCGCCGCTTCTTCTGGCCACGCTCGCCCTCCTCATCAGCGGCCTGGCCACGTTCTACTACGCCAGCCGGCGCAAGCGCGGCGCGTTCATCGAGGTCGATCCGGGAACGTTGGAGCGGGACCTCGGCGTGTTCGTCGCGGTGTACACGCTCGCGGCCGCCGCGGGCCTCGTGCAGAACCACACGGTGCAGGTGGCCGTCGGCCTGCTGCTGGTGGCCACGTACGTCGGTTACGTCGCCTGGACGCTCCGTCATCCGTCTCCGGAGGCGGACGACGGCGACGTCGAGACCCACCGCCTCTTCTTCCAGCGCGGGCGGGAGGAGCCCGACTTCTGGGCAGTGCTCGCCCAGGTGCTGTTCGGGCTTGGCATCATCGTGTTCGCGGCGCATGTGTTCGTGGACTCGATCCAGACCGTGGCCTCCGCCTGGGGTGTTTCGGCCTTCCTCTTGTCCGTCGTCATCACGCCGATCGCCACGGAGCTTCCGGAGACGTTCAACAGCGTGATCTGGCTGGGGCAGCGGAAGGATACCCTGGCGATGAGCAACATCACGGGCGCGATGGTGTTCCAATCCTCGCTCATCCCGGCCATCGGCATCCTGTTCACGCCCTGGCGGCTGGACGCCGACCAGCTCTGGGCGGCCGGCGTGGCGATCGTGGCCGCCGGGCTCGTCTTCGTCACCTATCTCTGGCGCCGCCGGGTGCTGCCGCAGATCCTGGTCGTCAACGGGCTCCTGTACGCGCTGTACCTCGTGGTCGTGCTCTGACCGGGCTTCATCGCGGCTTCTCCCGCAGGCGTTCGATGAGCCGCGCCAGCTCCCGGTAGTGCCGGGCTTTTTCGGCGAACGGCATGCCGCTGCGCCCGCTGGGCGACGGCAGCACGAAGTCCAGGACACCCGGGACGACGGACTTCCCCTGCAGCCCGTAGTCGATGCGGGCGGTCGAAGCGATCCCCGCGAAGGCCGCGTACACGACTTTGCCCGTGTACGCGACGCACTTCGGACGGTAGTGCTCGATCAGCCGGCGCAGTCGCAGCCGGCCAGCCGAGTACTCCCAGGACGGCAGGTCGCCCGCGCTCGGCGTCGTGCGCTTGACGATGTCCGTGAGACCGGCGTCCAGGGCCAGCAGGTCGGCGTCGCGTTCGGGCGGCCATCGCTCGGGGGTGATGCCGCCCACGGCCAGGAGCTCCCAGAATCGGTTGCGCGGCGAAGCGTAGAAATGCCCGGCGCGCGCGGACGCCGTGCCCGGATTGGACCCCACGAAGACGACCGCCAGCCCGGGGCGCAGGTAGTCCGGCACGGCGTGAAGCCGAGCGCCGCCAGGCCCGGGTTCGGAGACCATGTCCGGCGTGGTCGACGAATCGAATCCCATGACGATTTCATGCTGGTCGCAATCGCGCGCGGGCGCAAGCCTTCCACGTCTCTTCGCGCGTCGCGATCGTCACTTGAGCCCGCGCCGGCATCCTCGCCAGCCGCCTTGCGTGCAGAAAATGGCGTGTGTTATGCTAAATGCCGCTTGACGGGCGAATAGCTCAGCTGGCCAGAGCACCTGCCTTACACGCAGGGGGTCACAGGTTCGAGTCCTGTTTCGCCCACCATCGGAATTGCGTCGGTGCCATGCGCATCGTGAGATTTTCGGCGCGGTAGCTCAGCTGGTAGAGCAGCGGACTGAAAATCCGCGTGTCGGCGGTTCGACTCCGCCCTGCGCCACCATATTTCAACCCCGCGGCCACAAGGTGCGCGGGGTTTTTCTTGACCTCGCGCCCGGCAGGCCATGAGGGC
>JADGHN010000137.1 GCA_019683875.1 Clostridia bacterium | reverse complement strand
ACGGGGGTATCCCGGCCATTGGTTGGGGGGGGGGGGCCCGGGGGCGGCCGCACTGGAATGTACCATGCTTCTTCGGCACTCGAACAGATGGCGCCCGGCCCGCCGCGGCCCAGGGCCGGCGCCGCGCTTCCCCGCGCGGCCGCCGCACCACTCCGCCGCTCGTCACCGCTCGACGCGGATGCGGCCGCGCGGCCCGTCCGTCACCTCGCCGATCACGGCGCGCGACGGGGTCCCGAACTCTTCGAGCAGGGCCAGCACCGCGTCCAGCCGCTCCCGCGGCACCGCGATGAGCAGCCCGCCCGAGGTGACGGCGTCGCACAGGATCATGCGCTGCACGTCCGCCAGCGCCTCGTCGAAGTCGACCACCGCCGCGACGTGCCGGGCGTTGTTGCGGCTGCCGCCCGGGAAGAGGTTCTGGCGCGCGTAATCCCAGGCTTCGTCCAGCACCGGCACGTCGCCGGCGCGGATCACGAGGCCGACGCCGCTCTCGCGCGCGATTTCCGCCGCGTGGCCGAGCAGCCCGAATCCCGTCACGTCGGTCGCGGCGCGCACGCCCAGCTCCGGCAGCCGCTCCCCCACGCGGTTCAGCGCCGCCATCACCCGGGTGACGCGCCGCACGACCGCCTCCGTCACGTCCGCCTTCTTGATCGCCGTCGTGAGGACGCCGACGCCGATCGGCTTCGTCAGGACGAGCACGTCCCCGGGGCGCGCGGCCGCCTTGGTGAGCAGCCGCTCGGGATGGGCGATGCCTGTCACCGCGTAGCCGAACTTCGGCTCCGGGTCGTCGATCGAGTGGCCGCCGATGACGACCGCGCCCGCCTCACGGATCTTGTCCATGCCGCCCTGGAGGATGCGGCCGACGAACTCGTCCGGCAGCTTCCCGGCCGGGACGGCGAGGAGGTTGAGCGCGGTCAGCGGCCGGCCGCCCGTGGCGTAGACGTCCGAAAGCGCGTTGGCCGCCGCGATCTGGCCGAAGTCGTACGGGTCGTCGACGACCGGCGTGAAGAAGTCGACCGTCTGCACGATGGCGAGGTCGTCGCCCAGCCGGTAGACGCCGGCGTCGTCCGGCGCCGCGAGGCCGAGGAGCACGTTCGGGTCGTCGGCCGCGACGCGGATGCCGGCCAGGATGTTCTGCAGGTCCCCCGGACCCAGCTTGCACCCTCACCCGGCCTTGGCCGTCATCTGCGTCAGGCGAAGCTCGTCCGCCATGCGGGTCACCCCCTCCTCCGCCATGCTCCTCCGCATGCCGGCGTGGCGGTCGCGCGCGGACCCCCCACGGGACCCACGCTCGACCTGTTCCCAGGTTAGCGCAACGCGGGCCGGTCGTGGCGTCCGCCCGCCCCCAGGAGGTGGAAGAGCAGCTCCAGCGACGGGTCGAGGTTCTTCCTTTCGCGGTAGATGACGACCACATCCCACGCGTAGTCCGGCAATCCCTCCACCGCCAGCCGCTTCATCCGGCTGCGGTCCAGGTCCCGCCGCACGATGGTCTCCGGCAGGAACGAGATCACGTTCTGATCCAGTACCAGCCGGCGGGCCACCTCCGCCGGCGTCACCTTCGCGTACGGGCCGCGCCAGCCGGCGGCGCGGAGCCGGTCGCGCAGGTCGTTCGCGCCTTCGCCGAAACTGTAGACGGCCAGCCGCTCCTGGACGAGGCGCTCGACCGTCACCCGCTCCCCGTCCGCCGCGGCCAAGGGGTGGTCGGCGCGGCACACGCCGACGACGGGGATGCGTCGCACCGGGCGGACTGCGATGCCGGGGACGGTCGGCCCGGCCAGGCAGATGCCGGCGTCGATCCGGTCGTCCAGCAGCTGCTGCATCACGCGGGGCGAGTGGTCGGTGTATGTCCACACCTCCACGCCGGCCTCGACCAGTTTCGGAAGGACGATCGGAAACCACAGTTCCGCCACCGACGGCGGCGCGCTCAGGCGCAGCCTCGCCGCGGACGGCGGGTCGGCCAGGACCTCCCGCGCCTCGGCGGCCAGGCTGAGGCAACGTTCCGCGTAGGTCAGGAACCGGAAACCCGCCTCGGTCAGCTCGACGCCCCTCCGCGTGCGCTTCAGCAGGAGCGCGCCCAGCTCCCGCTCCAAGCGCTGGACGCGGGCGCTCACCGACGGCTGCGCCATGCGCAGCTCCAGCGCCGCCGCGGAGATGCTGCGGTTCCGCGCGACCGCCTCGAAGATCTCCATGTCGCGGAGCTCCATGGGACTCCCCCTGTGCAAGTGCCATCACGGATTTCGATATGTCAAATCGCAAATATTGTCCTTCCCGATGTTCTTCGCGGGCCGTACCGTGGTTCGTGATCACAGCCGGCGCCGCGTCCGCCCTGGACGCCGCGCCTGGAAAGGACGAACCGCTCGTGTACGCAAGCCTTCTTCGCCAACCGACGACGCTCGCGCTGTGGATCGGCCAGCTCGCGTCGGCCGCGGGCAACCGGCTGTACGACATGGCGGAGCTGTGGCTCGTCTACCAGCTGACGGGCTCGACCGCGATGATGAGCCTCGTGGCTGTCGCGGGCTACGTGTCCGTCGCCGTGGTCGGCTTCTTCGGCGGTGCGTGGATCGACCGCGTCGACCGGCTGCGCCTCGTCCTGGCCCTGGACCTGATCCGCGGCGCGCTCGTGGCCGCGCTGCCGTTGCTGTATCTCACGGGGCACATGACGCCGTGGACGCTCGTCGCCTTCGGGCTCGCGCTGTCCTCGATGGGCGCGCTGTTCGCCCCGGCGCTGCAGGCGAGCCTGCCGTCCCTGGTCACGGCGTCCGCCCTGCGCGGCCTGACGGGGTTGATGGACCTGACGGAGCGGCTGGCCCGCGTGCTGGGGCCGGGCTTCGCCGGCCTCCTGCTCTCCTTCATCCCGATCGTCCACTTCTTCACGCTGGACGCGCTGAGCTTCTTCGTGTCCGCGTGCGGATTCGCGTGGATCCTGCGGACCGTGGGCGCGACCGCCCGGGGGGAGGCGGGGGCGCGCGGCGGCGGCGCCCGGCAGCCCCTCCGCTGGCGGGAGCTGGCGGAGGGCTGGGCGCTCGCGTGGCGCGATCCCGTGCTGCGCGTGGCCTTTCCCGTCCGCGGGCTGGTCAACCTGGCCTGGGGATTCTACACGCTGGGCGCGCCGCTTCTCGTCGACCGCCGGTTCCACGATGACGCGGGCGCCTGGGGCCTGCTGATCGCCGCGTACGGGGTCGGCAACCTGCTCGGGAACTTCGCGGGAGGCAACCTGGGCTGGGGACGGCATCCGCTCAAGGCCTATCTCCTGGCCGTCGCGGTGATGGGTGCGGGCTTCGTGGGCCTGGGGCTGGCCCCGTCCCTGCCGGTGGCGCTCGCGGCGGTCGCATTCGCGGGCGTCGGCGGGCCGGTCTCCCACATCGTCATCGACGGGTACGTGGGCGCGGCCCTGCCCGGCGCCAGCCTGGGACGCGTGTTCGCGGTGCAGCGCTTCATCATCCACGCGGCGGGCGCGGTCGGACTGCTCCTCGCAGGCCAGGCGCTGCGCGCGTGGCACCCGGGCGCGGGCATCGCCGTCGCCGGGGGGTTCATGATCGTCCTCGCGGCCGCAGCGAGAGCCACGGTCCGCGGACCCCGCCCGCTGTCCCGCGCCGCGTCCGCCGCGTGACGGCTCCGCTTGCGGAGCACGCCTCGATGGCCGTCGCCCGTGTGCGTCCGTTTGCGAAAAGGAATTCGACCACGCCCCCCGAACCATGCACGCGACGTCTTTCGTGTCACGAAATATGTCGAGGAGGGACGATGCAATGGAGAAGCGGTTGTCCCGCGCGGAAGTCCCCGTTGAGCTCACCTGGGACCTGTCGCACATCTACGCCTCGGACGAGGCCTGGGAAGCCGACCTGCAACGCCTGGACGAGGACGTGGCGCGCGTCGCCGCCTTCCGCGGGCGCCTCGCCGAGGGGCCGTCCGCGCTGCTGGCGTGCCTGCAGGCGCGGGACGCCCTGCT
>JADGHN010000136.1 GCA_019683875.1 Clostridia bacterium | reverse complement strand
GGTAGCACGATCGCAGGGTGCGCGGCGCACGTCCCCGCAGTCGCCCTGCGCGATGCCAATTTACTCCATGTCCCGATCGGCAGGACTCGACACGCGGGCGGGAGAATCGGACGGCCATACGCGACGGGCATGTCGCACCGGAGGTGACGCGATGAACGGTCGGCCATGGCGAGGGCGGGCACCGGTCGCCGGTGCGCTCCTGGCACTCATGCTCGCGGTCGCAGCGTGCGGTGGCGCGCCGGCTGGGCAGGGGTCGGAGACGGGCGGCGGCGCATCCGAGGAGTACGGACCTCAGGCGACGATCATCGAAGCGGGTGACATCAGCGATGCCGTCACCCTGGACCCGCAGGTGGCGTTCGAGTTCTCCAGCGTGTCCGCCGCCAGCCTCATGTACCAGCGTCTGGTCAAGTTCCCGCTGGGCGACATGACCAAGCCGGTGGGAGACGCCGCGGACAGCTGGGACGTGTCGGACGACGGCCTGCACTGGACGTTCCATCTGAAGAAGGGCCTCAAGTTCTCCAGCGGCAACGAGCTGACCTCCGCCGACGTGGTCTACACGTTCGAGCGCGCCGTCAACATCCCGAAGGATCCGGCCTCCTGGCTGATCACCCAGATGGGCATCACCGCCGACAACGTGGACCAGGTGGTGACCGCCCCGGATCCGTACACCGTCAAGATCGACCTGCCGCAGCCGTTCAGCCCCGGGGCGTTCCTCTCCGTGCTGACGCACACGGTGGTCGGCATCGTCGACAGCAAGACGGTGAAGGCGCACGAGACGAACGGCGACTACGGCTCCGGCTGGCTCTTCGACCATTCGGCCGGCAGCGGGCCCTACATGCTGAACAACTGGACGAAGGACGTCCAGATGGAGTTCGTGCCGAATCCGCACTACACCGGAGAGGCTCCCACGATCAAGCACGTGATCTGGAAGAACGCTCCGGAGACCGCCACGCGTCTTGACATGCTGAGGCGGGGCGAGGCGGACATCGCCGACGGGCTCTCGGCCGCACAGGCGCAGACGGTCCAGAACGACCCGAACTTCAAGATCTTCAAGACTCCGGACGAGTCCATGACCTACCTGGGCATGGACGTCAAGAACGTCCCCTGCTTCGCCAAGGCGGACTGCCGCAACGCGGTGAAGTGGGCCATCGATTACGACGGCATCGTGCAAAGCCTCCTGCACGGGTTCGGGCAGCCGCTTCAGGGCGTGATCCCGCGCGGGATCTTCGGGTACACGGACAAGCAGTATTTCACCCAGGACCTCGCCAAGGCGAAGGATCTCCTGGCCAAGGCCGGCTACCCGAACGGGTTCGACGTCGAGATGCTGGTGCCGAACGGGACGCTCGTCGGCGGCGTTCCGGCCAGCTCGGTGGCCAACGTGATCAAGTCGAACCTGGAGAAGATCGGCATCCGGGTGACCATCCGGCAGATGGAAGCCGGCCAGATGTACACCGAATACCGCGAGCACAGGGCGCAGCTGATCCTCGCCAACTGGGGCATGGACTACCCGGATCCCCAGGACTTCGCGGGGCCGTTCGGCGACTACACGCAGCAGTCCCTGATCTGGCGGCTGCAGGACGAGGACCAGGAGCTTGCGCAGCTCGTCCAGCAGGCGGCGAAACTGCAGAACACGCCGGAACGGCAGCGGCTGTACGACCAGATCAACAATCTCGAGGCGGCGCAGGGGCCGTTCGCCATCATCTACCAGCCTGACGTCGTCTTCGTCTACTCCGCGAAGCTGAAGAACTTCAACTACGACCACGTCAACGGCGTGGGCTACTGGCAGATCGTCAAGGGACAGTAGCCCCGGCGGAAACGGGACGGCGGCGCGGGGACCCCGGGTCCCCGCGCTGGGTCCGCGATGTTCGGGAGGCTCAGGCGCCCTTGTCGCTCGTCACGTACATACTCCGGCGGCTGCTCCTCATGGTCCTCGTCCTCTTCGGGGTGACGCTCGTCACCTTCACGTTGACGCACGTGGTCCCGGTGAACCCGGTGCTGGCGCTGGTCGGCGACCGGGCGCCGCAGGAGGTGGTGGACCGGGTCTACCATGAGCTCGGCCTGGACAAGCCGCTTCCGGTCCAGTACCTGCTGTACGTGAAGGGCCTGCTGCATGGGGAGCTCGGCGTGTCGATCGCCGATCAGCGCCCGGTGGCCGAGGATCTCGCGCGCTACCTGCCGGCCACCATCGAATTGTCCACGGCCGCGATTCTCATCGCGATCCTCGTGGGCATCCCCACGGGCGTCGTCTCCGCCGTGTACAGAAACCGCTGGCCGGATCACCTGGCGCGCATCTTCGCGCTGGGGGGCGTCTCGCTGCCCGTGTTCTACACGGCCCTCCTGGGCTTGGCCGTCTTCTACGTGGCCCTCGGGTGGCTGCCCGGCCCCGGCCAGCTCAGCCCTTACGTGACGCCTCCGCCGCGGATCACGGGCATGGTGGTCGTCGACGCGCTCCTCACGGGACGCTGGACGGCGTTCTGGGACGGCCTCAAGCACCTCATCATGCCGGCCACGGTGCTGGGCTGGTCGTCCGCCGGCATCATCGCGCGCATGGTCCGCAGCAGCCTTCTGGAAGTGCTGAACACGGACTTCGTGCGCACCGCCTGGGCCAAGGGGCTGGGCGTGCGGCAGGTGGTGCTGCGCCACGCCCTGCGCAACGCCCTCATCCCGACCGTGACGGTCATCGGCCTCACGTACGGAAGCCTTCTGCAGGGCGCGGTCCTCACGGAGACGATCTTCGCCTGGCCCGGCGTGGGCCGATACGCCACGCTTTCCGTGATCAGCATCGACGTGCCGGCCGTGCTGGGCGTGACGCTCGTGGCGGCGCTGATCTACTCGGTCGTGAACCTGGTCGTGGACATCCTCTACGCGTTTCTGGACCCGCGCATCCGTTTCCGGTAGGGGGAGCCGGCAGGCCAGGTGTCCGGCCGCATGGGCTTCGAATCTGGAGGGATCACCGGCATGAGCAGCCAACCCGTCACCGCCGCTCCGGGCAAGGACCGGCCGGCGCCCGCGACCGGCGAGCGCCGTCGCCTCTGGCGCGCGCTGCGCGGCAACGCCCTGGCGATGACCGGGCTTGTCATCATCGCCTTTTTCGCGCTCCTGGCCGTCTTCGGGCCGTATCTCGCGCCCTATTCACCCACGGAGCCGGACCTCGACCACATCCTCCAGCCGCCGGGCGGCGCACACCTCCTGGGCACGGACGACACCGGCATGGACATCCTCAGCCGCGTCCTCTACGGAGCGCGCATCGACTTCTTCTCGGCGCTCGCCATCGTGGCCCTCTCCGGGGCGCTGGGCACGGCCATCGGCACGGCGGCCGGCTGGCTGGGCGGCCTCTGGGACGACGTGATCATGCGCGTGACGGACATGTTCCTGGCCTTCCCCAGCCTGATCCTGGCGATGGCGATCGCCGCCGTGCTCAAGCCGAGCCTGTTCAACGCGCTGATCGCGATCTCCGTCACCTATTGGCCGGTGTACGCGCGGCTCGCGCGCGGGCAGATCCTCTCGCTGAAGGAGCGCGAGTTCGTGGAGGCGGCGCGCGCCGTGGGTCTCGGCGGAGCGCGCATCGTCCTGCGCCACGTGCTGCCCAACGCCTTCGCGCCGATCCTGATCCAGGCCACGCTGGACATGGGCGCGGTGCTCCTGATCGCGGCGGGGCTCTCCTTCATCGGCTTCGGCGCCCAGCCGCCCACGCCGGAGTGGGGCCGCATGGTGTCCGACGGCCGGAGCTACCTCCAGACCCAGTGGTGGATCTCCACCTTCCCTGCGATCGCGATCCTGCTCCTCGTGCTCGGCTTCAACTTCCTGGGCGACGCGCTGCGCGACCTGTTCGACCCGCGCTCAAGGCGCTGACGCCCCCTCTTGTGAATCCAGCCCCGTCACGATATCTTCGGGAGTCGAGGTGTCTGCGGTGGAATCGCTCGCGCCCACGGCCGGCCCGCCTGCTTCCGAGCTCGCCGTCACGGCCCGCGG
>JADGHN010000135.1 GCA_019683875.1 Clostridia bacterium | reverse complement strand
GAGGGGCGGCGGGGGCCGCGAGGGCGCCGGGCGCGGCCGGCGCGCCCGCGTCCGGCTTGCCCACGTGGGCGCGTGCGCTTGTGCGCGGGGCCTCGCCCGTGCCGCTCTGGGTGGGCAAGCGCGCCCGCTTCGTGGTCGTGGACGTGGAGACGGCGGGTGCGGGAGAGCCGGTCGCAGCGGCCAAGGGGGCCGGCGCGGCGACGCGCGTCGCGGATGGCGCAGGGACGCGCGTCCCGGTGGGCGTGCCCGCGCTCCACGTGAGCCCGGCGGTGGCGCGCCGCTTGCACCTGCCGCCCACCGGCCGGGGCATGGGCCTTCGCGTGCGGCTGCGCCGGGACCCGGACGGCCTGCACCTGGGGCCGGTGATCGGCCTGCTCCTCGGCGACGGCGTCAGCCCGCCGCGGGCCGGCCTCGTTCGTGGGCTCGCGCGGCTCCTGCAAGCGTGCCGACCCGCCGGCATCGTCTACGCGTTCACGCTGCGCGACGTACAGCACGCCAGCGCGGGCGTCGCCGGCGCCCTCTGGCTCGGCGGCGCCTTCCGCGCGCCGGCCCTGCTGCCGTTGCCGGACGTCGTCTGGAACTGCGGGGATGCCGCCGACGAATTGCGCCCTCTGGTGAGCCGGCTCTGCGACGGGCGGGTGCTCGACGGGGGCGGACCGGCACTGCTCGAGGGGAAGGATCCGGCGGTGGCCAGGGCCGCCCGCGCGCTGCTCGCCGGCGCCGTCAGGCTGGCCGGGTACGGTGAGACGTCATGAGCCGGGAGCGCTCCGACGCCCTGCCGCTCGTGGTCGACCCCACGCTGCCGCCCGCCACCTGCATCTGGGATCCGGACGCGGCAGGGGAGGCAGGGCGGGCGGCCCTTGCGTCCCCTCCGCCCGCGCTGCGACTCGGCGACTGGCGCCGTGCGGCGCGCGCCGTCGCGCGTCCCGGGAGCGGGCAGGTGCGGGTCGATCCCGCGACGGCGTCCGCGTTCGGACTTCCGCCGGACGCGACCGGGCGTGACGCGTTCTCCTTCTACGTGCGGCTCGACCGGGACGCGATCCGCCTCGGCCCGGTGATCGGCCTCTTTCTCGGCGACGGCGTCGTCGAGGACCCCGAGAGCCTGCTCGCGTGGCAAGCCTTCTGCCTGTCGCACGTGACGGCGCCCGGCCTCGTGTATGCGTTCACGCTGGCGGATGTCCGGGTCGATCCGGTCGCAGCCGGAGCTGCCGACGATGGCGGCGCGGAGGATGCCGCCCGCGTGGTCGGCCGCCTCTGGGACGGCACGCGCTTCCGCGAACCGGCGCCGCTTCCGCGGCCGGACGTCATCTGGAAGCGCGGCGAAGCGCCGCTGGGAGCGCAACCGGCGCTCCGCCGCCTGTGCCGGGGCCGGCTGTTCAACGAGCGGCTCTCCTGGAGCAAGGCGGAAGTGCAAGCGGTGCTGGGCGGCTCGCCGCACATCCCCGAAGCCTTCCACGTACGGCTGGCGGACCCGACGCTGCCCGCGGAGGCGGCTGCCGTGGAGGCCTTCCTCCAGCGCGGCGCCGCCTACCTCAAGCCGGTGTACGGCAGCCAGGGCGCCGGCGTCGCCCGGGTCGACCGATCGGACCGGGGGTGCCGGTTGCGTCTGGACGGCGTCGCGGTCGAGGCGCCGCTCCCCGACGCGCTGATCCAGTATCGCGACCGCGCGCCGTCGCCGGCCGGGTACCTCGTCCAGCGGGCGATCGAGCAACCGGTGCCGGGCGTGCCCGCGGACCTGCGCGTCATGGTGCAGCGCGGCCGCGACGGCCGGCTGCGGTGCACCGGCACGTGGGCCCGCCTCGCCGAGCCCGGCCGCGTGGTGAGCAACCGCTCGGCCGGCGGGCGGCTCGTCGAGCCCCGGGCCCTGATGCGGGCGCTCGGCTTCGCCGTCGACGCGGACCGCCTCCTGGCCGCGATCGCCCGGGGCGCCGTGCACATGACCAGGCGGCTGGAGCGCGCCTTCGGCCGCATCGCGGAGGTCGGCCTCGACGTGATGGTCGACCGCACGGGAGAGTGGTGGGTCCTGGAAGCGAACCCGCGGCCCGGACAGATGATCTTCGCGATGGCGGACCCGCCGGCGTTCCGGCGCATGATCCGCGCGCCGCTGGACTACGCGGCCACGCTCGCCGGCTTCTGAAAGCGGGGAGCGGGTGCGGAGCGAGCGGGAAGCGGGTGGGGAACGGCCTACGCCACCCGGATCCACGTCTCCTTGAGGGCGACGAAGACCAGAAACAGGCCCACGGCGGCGACCAGCGCGGCCGCCTCGGTCGCGCCGAAGCGCAGCGGCACGAGCGGCGTCTTGCGCCCCGGATACGCGTAGCCGCGCGCGTCCATGGCGATCTGGAAGTCGTTGCCCTTCCGGAACAGCAGGAGAATCAGCGGGGTGACGACCGGAACGTACGCGCGCCGCGCGCGCTGCCACGCGTTCATGGCGTCCATGTCGAATCCGCGCAGCCGCTGCGCGTCGAGGATCTCCTGCCAGAGCTTGAAGATGAGCCCCGTGAAGGACAGCGCCGAGACGAACATGAAGCTCACCTTCGCGGGCACGCGCAGCTGGCCCAGCGCGCCCATGATCTCGGCGGGCGAGGTCGTCACCACGAAGAGCGGCAGGGCGAGCGCGGCCGCGAGGATGCGCAGGCTCAGCACCACGCCCCAGAAGAGGCCTTCATCCGTCACGGAGCCGATGTCGCTGCCGAAAAAGGCCAGCCGGCCGAGGCTGAACACGACGTGCCCGCCTTCGTACAGCAGCGCCTGCGAGATCATGATGAACCCGAACGTCCAGAGCAGCACCCGCATCAGGAAGCCGAACTGGCGCAGGCCGACGCGCGCCGTCGCCCAGAGCGCGAGGGAGACGAGCGCCCAGTACGCCACCGCGACGAGGTCGGGCAGCGTCGCGCGGTACGGAAAGATCACGACGACGAGCGTCAACACGAGGTACACGAGCTTGACGATCGGGTGCAGGCGGTGCAGCGGCGTCGACCGCGCGCTGTATTGGAACACGCCCATCGCGTTCCCTCCCTAGTTCCCGTCGCCCGGCGCCGGTCGCAGCGCGTCGATCAGGCGCTCCAGGCTCACGGCTTCAGCCGGGACGCCCGCGGGCGCCAGCGCGCGCACGACCGGCGCGATCTGCGGCGGGCGCAGCTTGGTGCGTTCGAGGAGCTCCTCCTGCGCGAAGACCTCGTGCGGCGGGCCCTGCGTCAGGACGCACCCGTCCCACAGCACGACCACGCGGGAAGCGTAGTGCGCCACGAGTTCCATGTCGTGGCTGATCATGATGACGGTGCGGCCTTCCCGGCGCAGTTCCTCCGCCAGGTCGGCGAGGAGGTAGCGGCCGCGGTAGTCCTGGGCGGTCGTCGGCTCGTCGAGGATGAGCACGTCCGGCTGCATGGCGAGCACGGCGGCGACGGCGAGGCGGCGCCGGTCGCCGAAGCTTAGGCGGAAGGGGAACAGGTCCGCGACCCCGTCCAGGCCGACGGCCGCGAGGCTCTCGCGGGCGCGCCGCTCCACCTCCTCCGGCGGCAGGCCGAGGTTGCGCAGGCCGAACCGCACCTCCTCGATCGCCGAGACGTTGAAGAGCTGGTAGTCCGGGTTCTGCAGGACCAGCCCGATGCGCTGCGCGATCTGCGCGACGCGCAGCGAGGTCAGGTCCTCGCCGCGGTAGCGGATCTCGCCGGAACTCGGCCGGAGAAGCCCGGTGACGAGCTTGACCAGCGTGGACTTGCCCGAGCCGTTTTGCCCGATGATGCCGACGCACTCGCCTTCGTGCACCGTGAGGGAGACGTCCTGCACGGCGGGACGGGCGGCGCCCGGGTAGCTGTA
This sequence comes from Clostridia bacterium, assembly GCA_019683875.1. NCBI lineage: Bacteria > Bacillati > Bacillota > Clostridia > Clostridia bacterium. Next base: position 153 of record JADGHN010000135.1, on the reverse strand, counting down.
GGTGACGCCGCGCAGCTCCAACACGGGTACCGCCGAGCGCGCCGCGGGCGCGGCGGGCGCGGCCGTGGCCGCGGCCGGCGCCGCGCCGCCCGCGCCGCTCCCAGCGGGGCGCGGCCTCAGCGCGCCCGTCTCCAGCAGGTGAAGGGCGAGGGC
>JADGHN010000134.1 GCA_019683875.1 Clostridia bacterium | reverse complement strand
CCCTTGCCGCAGGCGACGAACACGCGCCCCGGCCAGCGGCCCCGCCGCTCGAGCCAGCGGCGCGCCGCGGCCGCGACGGCGCGCCCGGCCGCGTACATCAACGCCGCCTCGGGCAGGCCGCGCGAAATGGCCCAGGCGTCTGCGGCGCGCATCGTCGTCCCCGTGACGATCCTCATGGCGCCTCGCCCTCCGCGATCACCTGCGCGACGGCGAACGAGCCCAGGTGGCTGATGCTGACGTGGAAGCGCGCGGCACCGATCGCGCGCGCGCGGGCCGCCGCACGCCCGGAGAGACGCAACTCCGGCTTGCCGATGGCGTCGCGCACCACTTCCACCTCACGCCAGGCCATGCGCCGCAGCCCGGTGCCCAGGCTCTTGAGCGCAGCTTCCTTGGCGGCGAACGTGCCGGCCAGCCGCTCCGCCGCGTGCGCCCCGGCCGCCAGATCGCGCTCCGCCTCCGTGAACAGGCGCCTTAGGGCGGCCTCGCCCCGGCGCTTGAGGAGCCGCCGGAAGCGTTCGACGTCGACCAGGTCGATGCCGGTACCGACGATGATCGGAATCACGTTCCTCTTGCACGCATGGTTTTCAACGCCATCATAACGATTCCGTGGTATGCTTTGAACGAACGAAATCCGAGCAGGCTACAAGGAAATGGCGGTTGCCGCCGTCGCGAGGGAGCGTTGCACGTGGCCAAGGAACTGGATCTGGACCTGGAGTACAAGTACGGCTTCCACGATCCCGAGAACTACACGTTCAAGAGCCAGAAGGGCCTGAACCGGCGCGTCGTCGAGGAAATCTCGTGGATGAAGAACGAGCCCGACTGGATGCGCGAGTTCCGGCTGAAGTCGCTTGAGATCTTTGAGAAGAAGCCCGTCCCCACCTGGGGCGGCGACCTCTCCGGGCTGCGCTTCGACGACATGTACTACTACGTCAAGGCGACGGAGAAGAAGGGGCGCAGCTGGGACGAGGTTCCGGAGACGATCAAGAAGACGTTCGACCGGCTCGGCATCCCGGAGGCGGAGCGCAAGTTCCTCGCCGGCGTGGCCGCGCAGTATGAGTCGGAGGTCGTCTACCACAAGATCCGCGAGGACCTTGAGCGGCAGGGCGTCATCTTCGTCGACACGGACACCGCCGTGCGGGAGTACCCGGAGCTGGTCAAGGAGTACTTCGGCACGGTCGTCCCGCCCTCGGACAACAAGTTCGCGGCGCTCAACAGCGCCGTCTGGTCCGGCGGTTCCTTCATCTACGTGCCCAAGGGCGTCCGCGTGGAGATCCCGCTGCAGGCCTACTTCCGCATCAACACGGAGAACATGGGCCAGTTCGAGCGGACGCTGATCATCGTGGACGAGGGCGCCTTCGTCCATTACGTGGAGGGCTGCACGGCGCCCACGTATTCCTCCGCCTCGCTGCACAGCGCGGTCGTGGAGATCATCGTGAAGAAGGGCGGCCGCTGCCGCTACACGACCATCCAGAACTGGTCGACGAATGTCTACAATCTCGTCACGAAGCGCGCCGTGGCTCATGAGGAAGCCACCATGGAGTGGGTCGACGGCAACCTCGGCTCCAAGCTGACGATGAAGTACCCGGCGGTGTTCCTCGTCGGGCGCAAGGCCAAGGGCGAGGTGCTGTCGATCGCGCTCGCCAACAAGGGCCAGCACCAGGACGCGGGCGCGAAGATGGTCCACGCGGCGCCGGAGACGAGCTCCACGATCACCTCGAAGTCGATCAGCCTCGGCGGCGGGCGCACCACCTACCGCGGGCTCGTCCGCGTGCCGAAGACCTCGTACGGCTGCAAGTCGCGCGTGGAGTGCGACGCGCTCATCCTCGACGACCTCTCGGCTTCGGACACGATCCCGTACATGGAGATCGAGGCGGACGACGTCTCCATGGAGCACGAGGCGACCGTGTCCAAGATCAGCGACGAGCAGCTGTTCTACCTGATGAGCCGCGGCATCAACGAGGAGCAGGCGGCCAAGATGATCGTGCAGGGCTTCGTGGAGCCGTTCCGCAAGGCGTTGCCGATGGAGTACGCGATCGAGCTGAACCGCCTCATCGAGCTGGAGATGGAGGGCTCCGTGGGCTAGGCGTCGGACGCGCGCCTGGACCGTGCAGCCCGACGCACTGTGGGGCATGCCGCAGCCCAGGGCCATCGCGCTTCAGTGAATGACAGCATCAAGGCGGGCCGTTGCCGGCCCGCCTTGACTGTTTGCGGCAGCGCCTCGCCGGGCCCGTACCGGGCGGCGCGGAGCCCGTTCGCTCCTACCGCCCGACCACCGTGATCCGGTTCTGCAGCCCGTAGTTGATCGGCTGCGGCAGGCTCTTCAGGTAGTCGATGAACACGTCCGAATCGACGATGCCGGTGTCGACCTTGCGGTCGTCCGGGATGCCCTTCAGCGTGACGAAGTCGTCCCCGCCGCCCGCCATGAAGTTGTTCACGACGACGGTGTAGGTGGCGGTCGGGTCGATGGGCGTGCCGTCCGCCAGTTTCACGTCGGAGACGCGCTGGTACATCGGCTTCGTCCAATCCCACGTGAACGTGAGGCCGCTGACCTGGAGCGGTCCGTGGCCGCCCGTCTGGTTCAGCTCGCGGAGGACGAAGTTGTTGACACCCTCCTCGAGCGTCTTGACCAACTCGGCGCCCGTCATCCGCACCTTGACGAGGGTGTTGCCGAACGGCTGGACGGAGTACGCGTCGCCCCACTTGACCGGACCGGCCGCAAGGTCGGCGCGGATGCCGCCGCCGTTCGTGAGCGCGATCTGCGCGCCCGGGACCGCCTTCAGCTGGGCGTCGGTGATCAGGTCGCCGAGCGCTTCCTCCCCGGCGGGCGTCGGGTCACGGGTGAGGTCGTTCGCCAGCGTGGCGATCACCTGGTCCTTCTTGGGGCCGATGACGGCTTCCCACTTCGCCACGAGGTCCTCGACGTCGGGATTCGGCGCGATCGTCAGGCTGGGGTGCATCACCTTCGGCACCGCGCGGACCACCTTGCCCGCCGTCGTGTCGAAGTAGAGGTCGATCCGCGCGTACGCGTGGCCGTAGTAGCTCCCCTGGATGACCGGCACCGGCCCGAACTTGCCCTGCACGAAGCCGGCGACGTCATCGTGCGTGTGCCCCGTGATCGCCGCGTCAATGGGGACGTTGATGCGCTGGATCACGTCCGCGATTTCGTTGGTGATCTCATGCGTGTCGCCGTCCGTCCAGGTCCCCTCCTGGTCGGAGGACAGGTGCGAGACGACGATGACGAGGTCCGCGCCCTGCGCCCGCAGTTGCGGCGCGAGCTCGTCGATGATCGGGGCCGGGTCGCGGAACTCCAGTCCCGCGATGTTCTGCGGCAACACGATCGACTTCGTCAGCGGCGTCGCGAAGCCGATGATGCCGATCTTGAGGCCGTCGACGTCGATCATGTCCGTCGGCTTCACCCATGCCGGACGCTGGCCCGTGGTCTCGTCGAAGATGTTCGCGGCGAGATACGTGAACCGGGCGTCGGCGATCCGGTCCTGGAGCACGGGGATGCCCCAGTCGAACTCGTGGTTGCCGATGGCGGAAACGCGCAGCCCCACGCTGTTGAGCCAGTCATTGACAGCCTGGCCCTGCGTCAGGTTCGAGATGACGGTGCCCTGATAGTTGTCGCCGCCGTCCAGCAGGACGTACCCGTCCGGGTTGCGCAGCGCCTCGCCGAGGAACGCCGTCGCCAGCCGGGCCGCGCCAAGCTCGCCGGCCTTCGGGTTGTACTCCAGATGGCCGTGGAAGTCGTTGAACGAGACGAGGCTGATCTTCTTCACGCCGGGCGCCAGCGCCTCCGGCACCGACTGGTCGATCACCTTCACGGCCTCGCCGCGCAGGATGTTCGCGTGCGGCCGCAGGGTGCCGTCCGGGTAGCCGGCCAGGACGCCGTGCAGCGTGGCGAAGGCGACGGCCTGCTGAGCGTACCCGTCGATGTCGCCCTTGTCGGCGTAGTGGTCGAGCACACGCAGGTCCTGCCCCGACAGCCCCGCCGCGCCGACCACGGCACGGATGACCATGAGCGCCGCGTCCTCGCGCGTGATCGGGTCATCCGGGCGGAACTGCGTCGCGCTGACGCCATTCGTGATGCCCAGCTGGACGCCCAGGTCCACGTACGCCTCCGCCCAATGGCC
>JADGHN010000133.1 GCA_019683875.1 Clostridia bacterium | reverse complement strand
AGAGGTTCAGGTCCGCGCCCTCGCCCGATTCGGCATCGCGGCGCGGCCCGGGCTTGAGCCGCCGTACACCGGCGCCTGGGTGGGCGACGACAAGATCGCGGCCATCGGCGTCAAGGTCCGGCAGGGCATCACCCAGCACGGCTTCGCCCTCAACGTCAACACGGACCTCCGCTTCTTCGATCTGATCGTCCCTTGCGGCATCCGCGACAAGGGCGTCACGTCCATGGCCAGGGTGCTGGGGCGCCCGCTGGACATGGAGGCGGTGGCGGCCGCGGTGCGTGACGCGTTCGCCGGCGTGTTCGGCGTCAAGCTGGAGCCGGTGGCGTGGGAAGACGCGCTGGCGGCGTGCGGCGTCACGGCGGCGCGCGCCGGCGGCGCGGGGGGAGGTGCATACGGATGGACGTGCGCGTGAAGCGGATCTACGAACCCCCGGCTCCGGACGACGGCCGCCGCGTTCTCGTCGACCGGCTTTGGCCGCGCGGCGTCTCCAAGGAAGCGGCCCGCCTGGACGCCTGGCTGCGGGACGTGGCGCCGAGCCCCGAGCTCTGCCGCTGGTTCGGCCACGATCCCGATCGCTGGGAAGAGTTCCGCACTCGCTACCTGCAGGAACTCGAGGCGCCCGAGCGCGCCGACGCCCTCTCCGAACTGCTGCGCTGGGCGCAGGAGGGGCGGCTGACCCTCCTCTATGCCGCGCGGGACCAGGAACACAACAACGCCGTGGTGCTTCTGGAGCGCATGCTCCAAGGAGGCTCCGGCGGTGACTGAACAGGGGCATCGTCCGGAGCCGGGCTCTCAACCGATCCCCGTCCGCACTTCCGCGGCCCAGGGTCCGTCCGGCCACCGCGCCGCGGCGGAGGCGCAGGTGGGCGGGGTGCGCGTCGCCGTGCTCACCGTCTCCGACACGCGCACCGAGGCGACGGACACGGGCGGTCGCCTCCTGCGGGAACGCCTCGCCGAAGCCGGACACGTGATCGTTGCCCACGCCATCGTCCGCGACGAGGCCGATGCCATCGCGGACACGGTGCGCGCCTGGCTCGCCGCGCCGGACACGGACGCCGTGATCACGACCGGCGGCACGGGCATCGCCCGCCGCGACCGCACGGTGGAGGCGCTCCGGCCGCTCGTGGAACGGGAGATCCCGGGATTCGGGGAAATCTTCCGGTGGCTGAGCTTCCAGGAGATCGGCGCCGCGGCCATCTTGAGCGGCGCGTTCGCCGGCGTGGCGGGTGGAAAGCTCCTCGTCTGCCTGCCCGGCTCCCAGGGCGCCGTGCGGCTTGCGCTGGAGGCCATCCTGTTGCCGGAGCTGCGGCACCTGGTCTGGGAACTTCGGCGATAGGCGCCGTCGGCCGGGGCGTCCCCGCCGGCGTTCGCCGGCTGCGCCGGCTTGAACGGATCCCGTGCCAGGCTCACCCGAGCGCCAGCAGAGAAAGCCCCCCGTCGACGACGATCGTCTGCCCACAGATCATCCGCGCGGCGGGCGTGCACAGGAAGACGACGATCTCGCCGATCTCCTCCGGCGTGACGAGGCGGCCGGCCGGCGCCCGCGCCTCGGAGTCCCGCAGGATCTCTTCGCGGTTGGGGAAGTGCTTGAGCGCATCGGTGTCCATGGCCCCCGGCGACACGGCGTTGACGACGATGCCGCGTCGGGCGTAGGCGGCGGCGAGGTAGCGCGTCGCCGCCTCCAGGGCGGCCTTCGACACGCCCACGGTGGCGTAGTACGGCAGCACGCGCGTCGAGCCGATGCTCGTGACGCTGACAATGGCGCCGCCGCCGCGCGGCTCCATGAGCCTGGCCGCTTCGTTGGCGCAGAGGAGCAGCGCGCGGGCGTTGATGTTCATCGCCCAATCCCATTCGCGCGCGCCGATCTCCTCGATGGGGCGCAGCACACCGGACGCGGCGTTGGAGATCAGGATGTCCAGGCCGCCGAACACCTCGCGGACCTCGTCGAACATCGCCTTGACCTTGTCCTCGTCGCCGACGTTCGCCTTGACGACGTGCGCCCGGCGGCCCAGCGCCGCCACGGCCGCCGCCGTTTCCTCTGCAGGTGCGCGATTCCGGAAGTAGTTGACGATGACGTCCGCGCCGTGGCGCGCCAGCGCGAGCGCGATGGCGCGGCCCAAGCCGCGCCCGCCTCCCGTGACGAGCGCCACCTTGCCGTCCAGCTGTCCCAAGAGAGCTGCCTCCTTCGACCGTGCATTCACTTCGGATCGGGGCCAGGGCTTTCCTGCGCGGGTCCGGCATACCATGGCACGGAAGGAGGACGTCCCCGTGATCTGCCCGGACTGCGGGGCCCTGAACGTCCCGACGGCGGAGCGGTGCGCGCACTGCGGAACGGCGCTCGCGCCCTGGCGCGGCGAGGGACTTTTGACCTCCCGCCGGGCGGGGCCCTATCGCGCCAGCTCCCTTGCAGCCCTGGTGATCGGCGTGCTGTTGATCCTCCCCCTGGCCCTGGCCGCCCTGGTTGAGATGGAGTCGGGCCTCCGGCTGGCGCCCGTGCCGCTGGTGCTCGCGGTCCTCATGGCCGTCGCCGGATTCGAGCTCCTCCTGCGGGCAGCGGGTCGCGACCCGCAGGCCGTCGCGCGGCGGCGCCTGACGCGCGCCCGGCGGCGGAGCGGCAGCTGGGCCTAGTCCCGCGGCTCGGCCGCCGGTGGCCGGCGCAGGCGCCCTCGGGGCGCGCGGCGAATACCTGCCCGGGGGGAACCCGGACATGGCCGCGGGTGCGTTGTCGGACGGCGGCTTCTCCTTCAAGGAGGCGGCGGCGGTCGTCGAGGAGCACCTCGCCGGGCGTCTTGAGGCGATGCGCCGGTTCCCGCGCGGCTTGCGCAACGAGAACTACCGGCTGGATCTCGCAGACGGTTCGTCGTGCGTCCTGCGCGTGTTCTGCCCCGCGGACGCCCCGGCCCAGGCGGTGGAGGTCCTCGCCCTGTCGCACCTCGCCGCGCGCCCGGAAGCGGCCGGCCTCCCCGTGCCGCGCCTGCTCGGCCACGGGCGCGGCCCGGAGAGCGGCGCCCCGTACGTGCTCATGTCGTTTCTCCCCGGCGCCAACGCGGGTCGCGGTCTCCCGAACCTGGACGCGGCGGAGCGCGTCGCATTCGCTCGCGCCCTCGGCGCGTTGATGGCGGCGCTGCACGGCGTGCCGCCGCCGGTGCCGGGTTTCGGCCGCTGGCTGCGCGTGGAGCCCCGCGGCGTGGCCGTCCTTGACCACGGGCCGCGCCCGGGCGCCGCATGCTTCGAGCAGGAGTCGTTCGCCCACGCGTTGCGTCGTTGCCGCGAGGAAGGGTTGCTCTCGGCGGAGGGCGCGCGCCTCGCCGAGCGCTTCGTCACCCGCCGGTGGGACGCCTTCGACGACCGCGAACCGGCCGTGTTCGTCCACCACGACCTGCACGCCGACAACGTCCTGGTGGAGCGCTCACCTGGCCAGCCGGGCCTCGCGATCACGGGCCTCCTCGACTTCGAACACGCCCGCGGCCGCGCGGCGGAGTACGACTGGGTCATGGCGATGTGGTCGTTCCCGGACGACGGCTCGGACCTGGCGCTTGAGGCGCCGGGACCCCTGACGCGGGCGTTCCTTGAGGGGTACGCTTCCGTCCGGCCCCTGCATCCCCGCTGGCGGCAGCGCTGGCTGTGCTACCAGATGATCAAGGCCGTCGGCTTTCTCGCCTACAAGCCCGCCTACATGGACTTCATCGAGTGGAACCGGCAGCACGTCTTCCGCCTCGCCGCTTTGGATGCCGTGTGAGGAAACGGCTACACTGGTGGCGCAGGGAGGCTTTGCGCGATTTGATTCACGTGAGCGAGGAAGTGCGCGCGGCGCTGGCGGAGGGACGTCCCGGCGTCGCGCTGGAGACCACGATCGTCACGCACGGGATGCCGTACCCGGACAACCTGGAGACGGCGCGGGCGTGCGAAGCGGCCGTGCGGCGGGAAGGGGCCGTGCCCGCCACCATCGGCGTCGTGGACGGCCAGGCGGTCGTCGGTTTGTCGGCGGCACAGCTTGAGGGACTGGCGCGGGGCGGGGAGGGGCTGCGGAAGATCGCGGCGCGCGATCTCGGACCGGCGCTGGCCCAGTCCGCCAGCGGCGGCACGACCGTGTCCGCCACCGTGCGCCTGGCGGCGCTGGCCGGCCTGCGCGTCTTCGCCACCGGCGGCCTGGG
>JADGHN010000132.1 GCA_019683875.1 Clostridia bacterium | reverse complement strand
CGGCCAGGAACTGGCAGGACGAAGCTCAGTTTCGGAATCCCGCCCGCACGGTCCCCCTCGATGGGATAGACTAAGCCCATTGGAGTTCTAGGAGGCATCGACCATTGACCACGTTTCGTGAACTGGGGCTCTCGCCGGAGATGCTGAGGGCCGTGTCCGCGGCGGGCTTCGAGGAGCCGACGCCGATCCAGGCTCGCGTCATCCCGCTCGCCCTGACCGGCCGCGATGTTGTCGGCCAGGCGCAGACGGGCACCGGGAAGACGGCCGCCTTCGGCATCCCCGTCCTGGAGCGGCTCGATCCGGCCGGACCGTCCCCGCAGGTCCTCATCCTCACGCCCACGCGCGAGCTGGCGATTCAGGTGGCGGAGGAACTGGCGCGCCTCGCGCCGAGAGGGCGCCACCTCGTCCTGCCGATCTACGGAGGCCAGGATTTCGGCCACCAGCTGCGCGCGCTGCGCGCGAACCCGAAAGTGCTTGTGTGCACGCCCGGCCGCCTTCTGGACCACATGCGGCGGAAGACCGTCCATCTCGACGGGGTGCGCGTCGTCGTTCTCGACGAGGCCGACGAGATGCTGAACATGGGCTTCATCGACGACGTGGAGGCGATCCTGAGCGCGGTGCCCGAAGACCGGCAGACGATGCTGTTCTCGGCCACGATGCCGAGCGCGGTCGCCAGCCTCGCGCAGCGCTTCCTGCGCGATCCGGTCCGCGTCGCCGTGGCGCCGAAGCAGGTCACCGTGCCGCAGGTCCGCCAGGCGTACATCGAGGTGCGCGAGGACCAGAAGTTCGAGACGCTCTGCCGCGTGCTGGACGTGGACTCTCCCGCGCTGGCGATCGTGTTTGGGCGCACGAAGCGACGGGTGGGCGAAATCGCGGAGGGGCTGCAAAAGCGCGGTTACCTCGCCGAGGCGCTGCACGGCGACCTGTCGCAGCGGCAGCGGGACCAGGTCATGCGCCGCTTCCGCTCCGGAGCCTGCGAGGTGCTCGTCGCGACGGACGTCGCCGCCCGGGGGCTCGACGTGAGCGACGTGACGCACGTGATCAACTTCGACATCCCGCAGGACCCGGAGAGCTACGTCCATCGCGTGGGCCGCACGGGGCGGGCCGGCCGCGCCGGCGAGGCCGTGACGTTCGTGACCCCACGGGAGCTGCGCCAGCTGCACTGGATCGAGCAGGCGACGCGCCAGACCCTCGCGCGACGGCACGCGCCCACGCTTGCGGACGCGCTGGAGGGCCAGCGCAGCGCCGTCGCCGGGCGGCTGATCGAGACGATGGAGCAGGGGGCGGTCGACGCCTATCTGGGCCTTGCCGAAACGCTTCTTGAGACCTACGATTCGACCCGCCTGGTCGCCGCGGCGCTCGCGGCGCTCACGCCCACCCGGCGCGAGGTCGAGGTCCGGCTGACGCCTGAGGAGCCGCCGCGCAGGGCGCCCAGGCGCACGGGGCGCCGCGGCTTCGGTGCCGCGGCGAATGGGCGGGAGCGGCGGCGCGCGCGCGAGGAGGAGACGGCGGGCGGCCGGCGCTGAACCGCGTGCCGCTGCCGCGCCGGAACCCGAGGAGGTGGACCGTGTGACGTGCCCTCGCTGCGGCCACGACATGGAAGCCTGGATCTGCGATTGGATCGAGTTCGGCCGGAGTTCGGAGGGACCCGTGCCGCACGACCACATCTGGACTTGCCCGGAGTGCGGGCATCAGGTCGTCGAGGCGCACCACGAGGACGAGGAGGACTGAACGGAGGCTAGCCCAGCTCTTCCAGCGCGGCGAGGATCGACGGCAGCGCTTCCCGGGCCGCGGCCTCGCCGGCGGCGATCGTCGCGCGCACCGTGTCGAAGCGGGTCAGCGAGAGCCCGGGCACGGCCGGGGCGATCACCACGTCGGCGCCGCGCACCGCGTCCCGCCTCGACATGGCGTTGATCATGATCGCAACGGATTGGTCCACGATCTCCACCACGTTGTCCACCCGGGCGGGCTCGTTGCCGCGCAGCCCCAGCGCCACGCCGATCACCAGCTCCACGCCCATCGCCTTGAGGATGTCGCCCGGCACGTTGTCGACGAGGCCGCCGTCGACCAGCGTCCGCCCCTCCCAGCGAACCGGTTCGAATACGCCCGGAATCGAGCTGCTGGCGCGTGCGGCGAGCGCGACGGATCCGTCCCGGAAGAGGACCGTGGGCATCCCGGCCTGCGCCGCGGCGTCCGGCAGTTCGGGCGGCCCGAAGATCGCGCGCTCGCCGGTTTCGACCACGGTGGCCACCGCGATGTACGGGCGCGCCGTCTCGCCCAGCCGCCGCCCCTCCGTCCAGCGCTCGAGCTGCCTGAGGAGCCGTTGTCCCGGGACGATCCCCATCGGCGCGCGCAGGCAGTCCGACGGCAATTTCAGGGCGTCGAGGCCGGCCTTGAGAGCCATCTTCAGCAACGGCACGGGCCGCAGGTTGGAGTCGAAGACGTCCTTGGGACGCAGTTGCTCGAGGACGCGGCGCATGGCGGAGGGGCTCCAGCCGCTGGCGTACAGCGCGCCCACGATCGCGCCGGCGCTGGTGCCGGCCACCACGTCGGCGCGGATCCCGGCCTCTTCCAGAACGCTGAGCACTCCGACGTGCGCCACGCCGCGAAGGCCTCCGGCGCCGAGCGCCAGGCCGATCCGCGGTCGCGTGGTCATCCGCAGGCGCAGTGGCATCGTATCTTTCCCCGGCCGCATCCTATGCGCACGAGAGGGGACAGGTTCGGCCGCCGTTCACGACCCCGCGCGGCCGTCGAGGGCGCTCGGCAGGTGGTCCATCACGGCGTCGATGAAGAGGCCGTCCTCGCCGATGCGCACCGTCGTCGGCTTCACCGGGCGGTTGCGACGGTCCCAGAGCACCGTGACCTCGGGTTGCGTGGGCGTGTTCGGGGTCTGGCGGGTCACGACGCCCGCGCGCCCGTCCGAGAGGCGCACGTAGGTCCCCGTGGGGAAGACGGCGACGCGGACGAGCAGCCGCTGCACGAGTTCCGGCCGGAACAGGCGGCCGGCGCCTGCGGCAAGCGTGCGAGCGGCCTCGACCTCCGACACGCCGGGCCGGTACGGGCGGTTGGACACCATCGCGTCCCACACGTCGGCGACGGCGACGATCTTCGAGAAGAGATGGATCTCGGGATCGCGGATGCCCCTGGGGTAGCCCGACCCGTCGAGCCGCTCGTGGTGCGAGAGGGCCACGTTCGTGCTGAGGGGGCTCATGCTCGGCGCCTCTTCCCGCAGCGCCTGGAAGCCCAGCGTGGTGTGCGTCTTCATGATCTCGCGCTCCTCGGGGGTCAGCGGCTCGCGCTTCTTCAGAAGCTCTTTTGGCAGGAGCGCCTTGCCGATGTCGTGCAGGAGCGCGCCCACGCCAAGGCGGCGCAGAAGGCGGTCCGTCAGGCCGGAGCGAAGCCCGACGGCCAGGGACAGGACGGCCACGTTGACGGAGTGCGTGAAGGTGTCGTCGTCGGCCGCGCGGACGACGGCGAGGCCGTAGATCACGTCCCCGTTCGAGCGGACTTCTTCGAGCAGCATCTCCGCCGTACGCTCGATGCCGACGTGGTCGAGGGGACGACGTTTGGACACGCTCTCCGCTGCGCGGTAGACCTGCTCGGTGGCGCGGATGCGCAGTTGCTCGCTGATGTCGGCGTCCAGCACGAGGTCCGGCAGAAGCTCGTGGTGAACGTGGACCCACTGGAAGCCTCGCCGCGCGAGGCTCTCCACGTACGCCGGCGTGAGCACCGTGCCCGCCTTCAGGAGCACGCGACCGTCCTTCAACACCACGCTTTTCGCCAAGCGCCGGCCGACGAGATTCGGGCCGACGGGGACGACGCGCATGGCCTCACCCGCCTGTTCGTTCGAATCGAGTGGTGTCGAGCCGTCGTACTCTTTTTCGACACGGACGGGAGAAAAGTTGAGAAGCGCGGGACCGTCCGAGGCATAGCCTGGCACGCAGGGAGGCTGATCCGCGTGCAAGTCCTGACGATGGGTTCCGAGATGGACGTGAACCGCGTGTTGCAGGAATCGGTGCTGCGGCCGGTGATCGTGTTCAAGCATTCCTCGAGGTGTCCCCGCTCCGCCCGTGCCTACCAGGAGTGGCAGTCGTTCCTCCGCTCGCCGGAGGCCCAGCGCGTGACGCCCGCCATGGTGTGGGTCATCGAGCAGCGAATGGCGTCGCTGGCCATCGCC
>JADGHN010000131.1 GCA_019683875.1 Clostridia bacterium | reverse complement strand
TGGGGCGTGGCCTTCGAGATGGCGATCGAAAACGCGAACATCCCCTTGCCCAGCGAAGTCATCCTTCCCTTCGCGGGCTACCTTGTCTTCGCCGGCGCGCTGACGTTTTGGGGCGCCGTGGTGGCGGCCGTGGCCGGCGGATTGGCCGGCTCGATCTTTTCCTACGCGCTCGGGTACTTCGGCGGTCGGCCGCTCGTGCTGCGCTACGGCCGTTACGTGCTGTTGAACGAGCACCACCTGGAGCTCGCCGAAGAGTGGTTCCGCCGCCACGGAGAGGCGGCCGTGTTCTTCGGGCGCCTTCTTCCGATCGTGCGCACGTTCATCTCCCTGCCGGCCGGCATCGGCCGCATGGCCTTCGGGCGTTTCGTCGCGTACACCGTGCTGGGCTCGATCCCGTGGACCATCGTCCTCGTGTGGGCGGGCGTGAAGCTCGGAGACCGCTGGGACACCCTTGAAGGGCTGTTCCGCCGGTTGGACTACGCCGTTCTGGCGCTGGCTCTCGCCGGCGCGATCCTGCTTCTGGTGCGCGGCCGCCGCCGCTGACCCCGAGGCGCCCCTTCCCCCGATTCGCCTCCACCGCTGTATCCGCGCGCCTTCTGCTGCAGTCAGGAGGTCGCGGTCGGGCACCTCGACACTTTAGGACTACACAGTCTCAGGGTCCAATGCTATATTATTGAAAGCGACGTCGCTTGAAAGCCACGGTACCCCCTGGGGGACGCTAGCGAGCAAAGGGACGCGGAGGAGAGCGATCGATGGCCGACCTGAACCTTGCGATCATCTACTACTCGTCCACCGGAACCATCCACAGGATGGCCGAGGCGGCGGCGGAGGCGGCCCGGGAGGCGGGGGCCGATGTCCGCCTGCGCATCGTGCAGGAACTCGCGCCGCCGGAAGCCATTGCGAGCAATCCCAACTGGAAGAAGTTCCGGGACGAGCACCCGAACCTCGAAGTCGCGAAGCTTGAGGATCTGGAGTGGGCCGACGCGATCATGTTCGGCTCGCCCACGCGCTACGGCAACGTGGCGGCCCAGCTGAAGCAGTTCCTCGACCAGAGCGGCCCGCTTTGGGCGCAGGGCAAGCTTGCGAACAAGCCCGTCACGGCGTTCGCCTCCGCGAGCAACCCGCACGGCGGCCAGGAGTCGACGCTTCTCGCCCTCTACAACACGATGTACCACTGGGGCGCCATCATCGTGCCGCCCGGCTACACGGACCAGGTTCTGTTCACCGCGGGCGGGAACCCGTACGGCACGAGCGCCACGGCGAACGAGACCGGCCCCGGCAAGGAGATCCTCGACGCCATCCGCTACCAGACGAAGCGCCTCATCGATGTCGCCCGCTGGCTGAAGGCGGGTCGAGCGGCCGCCCAGGGAGTTCTCGCGGGCAAGGCGTAAGCCTTCGCCGAAGGACGCATGATCGGCCGTCCGGGCCGGCGCTGCCGGTCCGGACGTTCTTTTTCCGCGGATCGCTAAACTTTTTGGCGAATGATGCCGAAAACTGGAATGCTCAAGACCGTGCGCGCCGTGGCCGGGCCTCGCGTCCCTCGGCCCGCTCGCGGCTGTCGGAGACGGGAGGTCGTGGGACATGTTGGCGTTGGCACAGGGAACGTCACGAAAGACGGACGGGGTGACGGTCGTCGGACCGGGCGCGGAAATCCGCGGAACGCTGGCCTCTCCGGGCCGGGGGCTGCTCCGCATCGAAGGCCGGGTCGAGGGAGAGGTCCATTCCGCTGGCCCCGTGGAGGTGACGGAGACCGGGGAGGTCACCGGGAGCATCCAGGCGCGCGACCTGACGGTCGCCGGGGTCGTCCGTGGAGACGTGAACGTGTCCGGACGGCTTGAGTTGCGCGCGACGGCCCGGCTGTTCGGCGAGCGCATCCGGATGAGGTCGCTGGTCGTCGCCGAAGGCGCGCTGTTCCAAGGCCAGTGCGAGATCGTTCGGACGGATTCTGATGACGATGCCCACGACGTGCCCGTGGCGGCGCAGCCCGTCCGCCATGCCGCGGCGTCGATGTCGGTGCTTGGCGACGGGGCCGAGGAGGAAGCAGCCGATACGGCCGACTTCGACTTCGCGTCCGTCGCTCGGCCGGAGGATGAGGCGGAGTCCGAGGCGTGGCTCGAGGACGAGGTCGAGGCGGAGTCGGAGCCGGTCGTCGCGTTGAATGGCGCGGAGAAAGCGGGTGCGTCCGGCAACGGCGCGCGCGCGGATCGAGACGTGAGCGCGGAGAGTCTGAAGTCGACCGCGGCCGCGACCGACGGACGTCGGGTGCTCTGGTCGAGGAAACGGCCGTAGCGAGGGCGCCTCACGCCGGGTGCCCGGCACTCTCAGGCGTCGCGAACCAGGGCGGCCGGCGCCCGCCAGCGCCGGCCGCTTCCGTTTGGCTGGTCGACCCCCTCGTTCGAAGCCTCGGCCGATCGGCGTCACGCTTTCCCGCGAGATTCCCCTGCATGCCCAAGCCCCACAGCGGCAAGTCGCGTGGTGCGAGGGCAAGGAGGATGAGCATCGAGACCAAGAGCGCACTGTCGGTCAGCTCACGGGTCCGGCTGGTCATGCGACACCTCCGCCCGTCCAGCGCCTGCGCAGGATCTTGTAGGTATCATACTTCCTTTACTTACTGGGGCACTGGCAGGACTGCCGTGGTGGCGTTGCCGTGCGACCCGCGCCCCTCTTACCCGCTGAGCCCCTTGACGACATAAGTGTATTAAGTGTATTAGTACAGTCAGGGCGGTGAGGATGTGCTGAGGTGCACGGTGGGGCGGCTCGAACTGCGCATCGACCCGACGCGTCCCCTGTACATGCAGATCGTGGAGCAGATCGAGCGGGGCGTGCTTCGTGGGTTGCTCGATGCGGGAGAGCGCCTGCCGTCCGTCCGCCAGCTGTCGCTGGCCCTCGGCGTGAATCCGAACACCGTCGCTCGCGCGTATCGAGAACTTGAGGCGGCCGGCGTGATCGAGACGCGGGCGGGATCCGGGACGTTCGTCGCGGACGATGTCGCGGGCGCGCACGTCCGCCGGCGGGAACTGGCTTGGGAGGCGACCGCGGTCTGGTCAAAGGAGATGTGCGACCTGGGCGTTTCCGTCGATGAAGCGTTGGAGATGGCGCGCAGGGCGCTGCTGAGCCCGCCCGGCGCCAGCCCGCCGCCCGCGCGCCCGCCTGCGGAGCAGCCGGTCACCCCGGCCGATCGGTCCGGGCTGACCCGATCGGAAGACGCGGCCGAAAGCAAGTCGGGGCCTGAAGCGCCCCGGGAAGGAGTGCAACGGTGAACAGCGCCTTGGTCCGCGTGGACGGTCTGGCGTACCGCTACACGCGCACTTGGGTCCTCAACGGTGTATCGTTCGAGGTCAGCGAGGGCCAGGTCATCGGGCTCTTCGGCCCCAACGGGGCGGGCAAGTCAACCCTGCTTCAGCTGATGTGCGGGTTGCTGGCGCCGGGGCGTGGCACGCTCCGCGTGTGCGGGGTGGAGTGGGGCGCGGGAACGTGGCAGCTCGCGCCGCTTGCGGTGCGCTACAGGCTCTCGCGGGACGTCGTCTACTGTCCCGACCAGGGCGGACTCTACCCGAACATCACGCCCCGCGCTCACGGGACCTGGATGACGGCGGTCGCCGGCGGATTCGACATGTCCACCTACATGGAACTGCTCGACAGGTTGAACGTCGGCGCGGACCAGCCTGTCGAATCCCTTTCCAAAGGCCAGCGCGCACGGGTGCGCCTGGCGCTCGCGCTCTCGCGCCCCGGTCGGCTGCTCCTTCTGGACGAGCCGCTTTCCGGGCTCGACCCGGCTTCGCGCGTCATGGTCCAGGCGCTTCTGCGCGACGTGCTCACCGTGCGCGGGGCGGCGGCGATCATCTCCACCCATGAGATCGGCGAAATCGAGACGCTGCTCGAACGGGTGTGGGTCATCGCGGACGGCCGGTTGACCGTCGACGCGGACGCGGACGATCTGCGCGGCCGCACCGGACGCTCCTTGGAGCAGTGGGCACGGGAGGGTATGCGGGCATGACCGGATTTGTGAAAGCGGCGCGGGCGGAATTTTGGCTGGAGACCCGTCACTGGCAGGGGACGGCGAAGGCTGTCCTGGTGATTCTGGCGGGGCTGGCCGTCGTGCTCGCGTCGGCGCTGTGGAGGGGTTACGTCGACGGGCTGGGCGCATCGCTGATCTTCGCCTACTTCGCGTCGTTCGCCTACCCCATCGTGGACGGGTTCTTCAGC
>JADGHN010000130.1 GCA_019683875.1 Clostridia bacterium | reverse complement strand
CCGCGCCGGGGCCGGGCGGCGCGGCGGGCGGGCGGCCACGGCGGCGGGCGCCACCGCCGCCGCGCGCGCCAGCTCCTGCCGCGTCCACCGGCCGGGGTTCGCGGCCAGGACGCGGTAGGCGCGCGCCTGCGCCGGCGCCCGCTCCAGGGCCGCCGGCGGCTCCGCGCCCGCGGCCGGCCACAGCAGTTCACGCTCGCGCGGGCCCTCCGTCCGGTTCTTCACCCCGCCCGGCAGCATCGCCCTCAGCACCTGCACCGTCGTGCAACCGCACTGCTCGGCCAGCCACGGCGCGAGGTCGAGCAGTTCCTGCGTGAGCAGGGGTTCGTCGTCGAGGACCCTGACGATCGGCTTGACCTTTTCCGGGGGCACGCTCGGCTGGTCCACCAGCCTCAGCACGATCCCCTCGACCCGCCGCCCGCCGAGGGGCACGAGCACGCGCTGCCCCGGCGCGACGCCGCCGGCGAGCGACTCCGGCACGGCGTAGTCGAACGGACGGTCCGTCTGCGCGACGGCGACGTCGACGGCGACGGAAGCGTAGGCGGACACGGGCCCCCGGGACACCTCTCCCCTCCATCGTGCCACAGACGGCCAGCCGCCTGCAGGACCGCTCGGCGCGCCGTCCTTCGCCCGGCACTTCGCCCGGCAGGGGTCGCCTTCGCCCACGTGGTACCTAGAGAAACGACAGGGAGGAAAGCCATGTTCGCCCACCGGCTCCGCGTTCGCTGGGCCGACACGGACGCTTCCGGACGCATCCACAACTCCGTCGCCTTCCGCTACTTCGAGGAGGCCGAAGCCGAGCTCTTCCGCCACCTGGGCCTGCGGCTGGAACCCATGCGCGCGTCCCGCTACGACTTCCCGCGCGTCCACGTCGAGTGCGACTACCTTCAGCCGCTCGGCTTCGACGACGAACTCGCCATCCAGGTGCGGGTCGGCCGGCTGGGCACGACGTCCTTCACGCTGGAATACGAAGCGCTGCTCGTCGGGGAAGGCCCACACCGGGCCGACCTGACCGGCGGCGCTCCGACGCCGCTGCCCGTCCCCGCCCTGCGCGGTCGGGTGGTCATCGTCACGGTCGAGCGCGCCACCGGGCGACCGGCGCCCATCCCCCCGGAACTGCGCGCGGCGCTGGAGGCGTACCGGATGGAGGCGCCTGGATCCGTCTCTCCACCGGCGGAGCCGCCGGGGCCATCACCGGCGATCGCACCGCCGCCACAGCCTTGAGTCTTCTCGAACCCGAAACTGAAGGAGGACACCCGATGAGCCCCGATGCGTCCAACCCCAGCGCGAATCCCGTCGTCTGGCGCCCCGGAGACAAGGAGCGGGCTCGCAGCCGGCTGCTCCGGTTCGTCGAGCGGCACGGCCTGCGGGACGTGGCCGCGCTGACCGAGCGCGCGTCCGCGGACCCGGCCTGGTTCTGGGACGCCGCCGTGCGGGACATCGACTGGCGATGGTACCAGCCGTACCGGGAGACGCTCGACCTGTCTCGCGGCAAGCCCTGGGCCCGCTGGTTCATCGGCGGCACCACAAACATGGCCCTCAACGCCGTCGACAAGCACGCGGACGGCGAGCGGGCCGGCGCCGCGGCCGTGCTCTGGGAGGGCGAGGACGGCGAGACGCGTCGCTGGTCGTTCGCCGACCTGCGCCGGGAGAGCGACCGGCTTGCGCACGGGCTGCAGGCGCTGGGCGTCGGCCCCGGGGACCGCGTCGGCCTCTTCCTGCCCATGCTTCCGGAAACCGTCGCTGCGATCATGGCCGTGGCCAAGCTCGGCGCGATCTTCATCCCCATCTTCTCGGGTTACGGGGCCGAGGCGGTCGCGACGCGCCTCGCCGACAGCGAGGCGAAGGTCCTCATCACGGCGGACGGGTTCTACCGCCGCGGCACCGTCGTCCCGATGAAGCGCACCGCCGACGCGGCCCTCGCCCTGGCCCCGTCTGTGGAACGCGTGGTCGTCGTGCGCCGCGCGGGCGAGCGAGCCGGCGACGTGCCGTGGGACCCGCGGCGCGACGTGGCGTACGACGAGCTCGTCGCCGGCCGTCCGCCCCGCTTCGACACGCAGCCCGTCTCCGGCGAGGAGCCGCTGATGCTCATCTACACGTCCGGCACCACGGGCAGGCCGAAGGGCACCGTCCACACGCACGCCGGCTTCCCGCTCAAGGCGGCGCAGGATCTGGCGCACTGCTTCGACCTGCAGGAGGACGACGTCCTTTACTGGATCACGGACATCGGCTGGATGATGGGCCCGTGGCAGATCATGGGCGGGCTGGCGCTGGGCGCGACGATCCTCCTGTACGAGGGCTCGCCGGACCACCCGGGTCCGGACCGCGTCTGGGCGCTCTGCGAAACCCACGGCGTGACGGTGCTGGGCGTCTCGCCGACGCTCATCCGCTCGCTCATGCCGCTCGGCGAGGAGCCGGTGCGCCGCCACGACCTCTCCCGCCTGCGCGCCATCGGCTCCACGGGGGAGCCTTGGAACCCGGAGCCCTGGCGGTGGACGTTCGAGGTCGTCGGCGGGGGCCGCATCCCCATCATCAACTACTCCGGCGGCACGGAGATCTCCGGCGGCATCCTCTCCGGGCTCACCGTCGCGCCGCTCAAGCCGTGCGCCTTCGCCGGGCCGGTTCCCGGCATGGCCGTCGACGTCGTCGACGAGACCGGCCGCCCGGTGCGCGGCGCGGTGGGCGAGCTCGTCATCCGGCAGCCCTGGCCGGGGATGACGCGCGGCTTCTGGCGCGATCCCGACCGCTACCTCGACACGTACTGGTCCCGCATCCCGGACCTCTGGGTGCACGGCGATTGGGCGTATGTCGACGAGGACGGCTTCTGGTACATCCAGGGCCGCTCCGACGACACGCTGAAAGTGGCCGGCAAGCGCGTGGGGCCGGCGGAAGTGGAGTCCGCCCTGGTGGCGCACCCCGCCGTCCGGGAGGCGGCGGCGATCGGCGTGCCGGACGAGGTGAAGGGCGAGGCCATCGTGGCGTTCTGCATCCTGCGCCCGGAGCACGAGCCCGGCGAAAACCTGCGCAGGGAGTTGAAGGAGCAGGTCGCGAGCGTGCTGGGAAAGCCGTTCCTCCCGAAGGATGTGCGCTTCGTCGACGATCTTCCGCGCACGCGCAACGCCAAGATCATGCGGCGCGTCGTGCGGGCGGCGTACCTGGGGCAGCCGGCCGGGGACCTCACGGCGCTGGAAAATCCGGCGGCCGTGGAGGCGATCCGGAACTCGCGCTAGGCTTCGGGCGGGGACGCGGAACCCATCTCCCGCTCCTCCATCAGGGCCAGCAGGTTGCCTTCGGGATCCCGGAAGAAGCTCATCCAGGTCTCCCTCGACCCCACTTTCGCGATCCGGTGGGGCGCGTCGACGAACTCGACGCCCTTCTCCCGCAGCGCCCGGTGAGCGGTGTCGATGTCGCCCACCTGGAAGTAGAGCACCGAGCCCGGATGGTCGAACTCCGGCGTCTCCGGCAGGCTCAGCATGAGGCGCACGTCCCCGCACCGGAAGAAGGCGAGGTGCCCTGCCTCAAAGAGGAACTGGAGGCCCAGCGTGTCGCGGTAGAACGCCACCGCGCGCGGCAGATCGTGGACATTGACGGAGACCTGGCCAAGCTTCTGGATATCGAAGGACGACATGCGGCTCCCCCTATCGTATGGAGCGCTGCGTGGCCGTCCCGCCGCGCCCTCCGACAGCCAAGCTTAAGGCCGAGGCTCAACCTGAAGGCCCAAGGCGGCGGGCGACGGCGTCCCAGATGCGCTCCGCCACCTCCCGTTTTCCCATCAGCGGGAGGGATTCCTCCCCTTCCGCGGTCACGAGGACGACGCGGTTCGTGTCCGTGCCGAAGCCGGCGCCCGGCTCCGTCACGTCGTTGAGCACGACGAGGTCGAGGTTCTTCCGCCGCAGCATTTCCCGCGCGGCCTCAAGCCCCGGGCCGGTCTCCGCCTTGAATCCCACGAGCACCCGCCGCCCCTTGACCTTGCCCATCTCCTCCAGCACGTCGGGGTTGCGGACGAGTTCCAGGGTGAGCGGCGCCTGCGACTTCTTGATCTTCACGGGCGAGCGGGACTTGGGACGGTAGTCGGCGACGGCCGCCGACGCGACGAGCGCTTCGCATCCGTCGAAGCGCGCGCGCACCGCCTCCAGCATCTCCTCCGCCGTCTGCACGCGCACGACCTCGACCCCGGGCGGATCCGGCAGCGCCACCGGCCCCGCCACGAGCGTCACCTGGGCGCCGCGGTCGCGCGCGGCTTCGGCCAGCGCCCAGCCCATCTTTCCGGAGGAATGGTTGGAGAGATAGCGGACGGGATCGAGCGGCTCCTGCGTGGGGCCGGCCGTGACCAGCACCCGCCGCCCGGCGAGGTCGCGGGCGCGGCTG
>JADGHN010000129.1 GCA_019683875.1 Clostridia bacterium | reverse complement strand
CTTCTGCTGTGTAAAAGATCTAGTAATTTATTAGGGTGGGCCCCGGGGGGGGGCCCCGTCCCTAAGCGGACGGGGCCGCCCGCTTTTCGGACGGCCGCGTCGGGGATCGGCCGCGATCGCGCGGAGGAGGATGACGATGCCGGGTTACAATTTCCGCGCCATCGAAAAGAAGTGGCAGGCTCACTGGGAGCGGACGGGCCTCTACAAGTGGGACCCGAACGCGCCCAAGCCGCGCTTCTACATGCTGACGATGTTCCCGTACCCCAGCGGCGACCTGCACATCGGCCACTGGTACGTGCTCTCGCCGACGGACGCGTACGCGCGCTTCAAGCGTATGCAGGGGTACAACGTCTTCTTCCCCATCGGCTTCGACGCCTTCGGGCTGCCGGCGGAAAACGCCGCCATCAAGCGCGGCGTCCACCCGCACGCCTGGACGTACCGCAACATCGACAACATGCGGCGGCAGATGCGCTCCATGGGGGCGTCCTTCGCATGGGAGCACGAGATCGTCACGTGCGACCCCGAATACTACCGCTGGAACCAGTGGTTCTTCCTGCAGTTCTACAAGCGAGGCCTCGCATACAAGAAGTTCGCGCCGGTCGACTGGTGCCCGACCTGCAACACCACCCTCGCGCGGGAGCAGGTGGTCGGCGAGAACCGCCTCTGCGAGCGCTGCGACACGCCCGTCGTGAAGAAGGAGCTCGACCAGTGGTTTTTCCGCATCACCGCGTACGCGGACGAGCTCCTGGACTTCAGCGGGCTGGAGTGGCCGGAGCGCGTCCTCGCCATGCAGCGCAACTGGATCGGCCGCAGCGAGGGCGTCCAGTTCCGGTTCCAGGTCGACGGCCGCGACGACACGTTCGAGGTTTTCACGACCCGCATCGACACGATCTACGGCGTCTCCTTCGTCGTGCTGGCGCCCGAGCATCCGCTTGTGGAGCGCATCACGGCGCCGGAGTGCCGGGAGGCCGTCGAGGCGTACCGGCACAAGGCGGCCCGCCAGTCCGAGGTGGAGCGCCTGTCCACGGAAAAGGTGCGCGACGGGGTCTTCACCGGCGCCTACGCCGTCCACCCGCTGACCGGCGAGCGGGTGCCGATCTGGATCGCGGACTACGTGCTCGTCACCTACGGCACGGGCGCCATCATGGGCGTGCCCGGCCATGACGAGCGCGACTTCGACTTCGCCCGCCGCTACCGGCTGCCCATCCGCGTCGTGGTGGCGCCGCCCGGCTGGCAGGGCGAGGAACTCGGCTCCGCGTACGCCGAGGAAGGCACCCTCGTGAACTCGGGGCCGTTCGACGGTCTGCCCTCGGAGGTGGCCCGGGAGCGGCTGGCCGACGAGATCGAGCGGCGAGGCATCGGGCGTCGCGCCGTGCAGTACCGCATGCGCGACTGGCTCATCAGCCGCCAGCGGTACTGGGGCACGCCGATCCCCATCGTGTACTGCGACCGCTGCGGCACCGTCCCCGTCCCCGAGGACCAACTGCCGGTGCTCCTGCCGGAGGACGCCGAATTCCTGCCGACCGGCGAGTCGCCGCTCAAGCATCACGAAGGGTTCCTCAACACGACGTGCCCGAACTGCGGCGGCCCCGCGCAGCGGGAGACGGACACCATGGACACGTTCGTGGACTCGTCCTGGTACTGGTACCGCTATCTCGATCCGCACAAGAGCGACGGGCCGTTCGACGTCGAACTCGCCCGCCGGTGGACGCCCGTCGACCAGTACACGGGCGGCGTGGAGCACGCCGTGATGCACCTCCTCTACTCGCGCTTCTTCACGCGCGTGCTGCGCGACATGGGCCTCGTCGACCACGCCGAGCCGTTCCCGCGCCTCTTCAACCAGGGCATCGTGCTCGGCCCCGACGGCCACCGGATGAGCAAATCGCGCGGCAACGTGATCGACCCGGACGATCTCGTCGAGCACTACGGCGCAGACGTGGTGCGTGGATACCTGATGTTCATGCGGCCGTGGGACCAGGGTGGGCCGTGGCAGCCGGGCGGCATCGACGGCGTGGCGAACTTCCTCAACCGCGTGTGGCGCATCGCCGTGGACGAGGAGCCGGCGGAGGGCGACGCCCCGGTCGCGGCCGCGGCGGAGGCCGAGGTCGTCGGGGCGGCGCCGTTCGGCGAGCGGGAGCTGCGCAAGCTCACGCACCGCACGATCAAGAAGGTCACGGAGGATCTGTCGGAGTTCCGCTTCAACACCGCCATCGCGGCGATGATGGAGTTCTCGCGCGACCTCGCCCGGGCGCGCCACACGGCGCTCGAGCGCACGCCGGCGTGGCGGGAGGCGGTGGAGGCGCTGACGCTCCTGCTGGCGCCGATCTGCCCGCACATCACGGAGGAGATCTGGCACCGCCTGGGCCACGAGGACAGCGTCCACGTCCAGCCGTGGCCGAAGCACGATCCGGCCCTGACGGTGAACGACACCGTGGAGATCGTCGTGCAGGTCAACGGGCGCGTGCGGGAGCGGCTCGAGGTGCCGGCCGGTCTCGACCGCGACGCGCTGCTGGCGGCCGTGCAAGCGGACGCGCGCGTCCAGGCCCTGCTCGCCGGCAAGACGGTGCGGAAGGCGATCGCCGTGCCGGACCGGCTGGTGAACTTCGTCGTCTAGGCGGGCGCGGGAGGCGGCGGAAAACCGGCGGCCGGCAGGAACTGGAAGGAACTGGAAGCCGTGATGACGAATCCCCCCGCATGGGGGGATTCGCGTGCGATGGGTTGAACAGGGGGCCGGCCGGCCCTGGGCGGCGGTCGCCCTGATGGTGGCGGCGCTGGGGTTGGGGCTCCTTGCCTGGCGCGCAGCGGCGGCCATGCCCGCAGATCCGCTGGGGGAATGGAACGCCGCGGCGTCGGAAGTCGCCCCGCCCGGCGGAGCGCCCGGCAGCGAGGTCGCCGGCGCGGGACCCGGGAGCGAGGCATCGGAGGCCGGGGCGACGGCTGCAGCCGCGGACGGGGCGGGGCGGCCCTCGGAGGCGTTCGGACCGTATTCCGGGTGGCGCGACGTCGAACGGGACGGGCAGAGGGATGTGGCAGTCGTCGATGTCGCCGGCGCCGTGCGGTCTCCGGGCGTGTACATCCTGCCGGCCGGAGCGCGCGTCTGGGACGCGGTGAAAGCGGCCGGCGGGGCGGCCGCCGACGCGCAGCTCTCGGCCGTGAACCTCGCCGAGCCGGTCTCGGACGGCCAGCAGGTGTACATTCCGCGTAAGGGCGAGACGGTGGCTGGGCGGGCGTCGGCCGCCGGCGGGAGCGGGCCGGCGAAGGTCGACATCAACCATGCGGGCGCGGACGTCCTTGAGGCGCTGCCCGGCATCGGTCCGGAGCTCGCCGAGCGCATCGTGAAGGAACGCCAGGCGCACGGGCCGTTCCGTTCGGTCGACGACCTTGCGCGCGTGTCGGGGATCGGGCCGAAAAAGCTGGAGGCCTTGCGACCGCTGATCGTCATCCGGTGAGCGTCGACCGCTATACTGGACACGGAAGGGGCGTCGCCCATGCGCGTGGTGAAGATCACGCCGCGCGGCTACTGCTACGGCGTCGTCGACGCGATGACCCTCGCGCAGAGGGTCGCCGCCGACAAGAACGTGCCGCGCCCGATCTACATCCTGGGGATGATCGTCCACAACCGCCACGTCGTCGAGTGGCTGGAGAGCGAGGGAATCATCACCCTGGACGGCGCCGACCGCCTGAAGCTCCTGGAGCAGGTGGAGCGCGGCACCGTCATCTTCACCGCCCACGGAGTCTCGCCTCAGGTAAAGGAGGCGGCGCGCCGGAAGGGGCTGACCGTGTTCGACGCGACGTGCCCGGACGTCACCCGGACTCACGAGGTGATCCGGGAGCGGGTGGCCGAGGGGTACGAGATCATCTACATCGGCAAGAAGGGTCACCCGGAGCCGGAGGGCGCGATGGGCCAGGCGCCCGGCAGGGTCCACCTGATCGAAACGGAAGAGGATCTGGCCGCCCTGCGCCTCTCGGCCGAAAAGGTCGCCGTGGTCACGCAGACCACCCTCAGCCAGTGGGACACGGAGCGGCTCGTCCAGAAGGTCCTGGAACGCTACCCGGATGCGAAGGTCTACAACGAGATCTGCCTCGCCACGCAGTTGCGCCAGCAGGCGGCGGTGGAGCAGGGACGCCAGTGCGACGTGGTCATCGTCGTCGGGGACGAGCGCAGCAACAACTCGAATCGCCTGGTCCAGGTGGTGCGGGAAGTCGCGGGACGGCCGGCGTATCGCATCGACAACGTTTCCCAGCTGCGGGAGGAGTGGCTGCAGGGCGCTCAGACCGTGGGCGTCACGGCCGGCTCCTCCACGCCCAGCCAGATCGTGCGCGAAGTGATCGAGTTCCTCGAACAGTACGAGCCTGGTCAGCCGTTCGCGCCGCGCAGCGCGGTGCAGGACGGTCCCATCGCCATCATCCCCAAGCGAGCGCGCCCGTAGCGCAAAAGCCGATGTACGGCTTGTGGCGGC
>JADGHN010000128.1 GCA_019683875.1 Clostridia bacterium | reverse complement strand
CGGCCGGCCGCGGGGGGGCCGCCGGCGCGGGGGGCCGGGACGTCCGGCGCGGGCGACCGGCGCCCGCGCAAAGCGTGGCGCATGCCCTCGAACAGGCGCGACCAGCGCGCGCCCGGGCCGTCGCCCGCCGGCGCGTCCGCTCCCGCCCAGAGCGACGGGGCGCCGGCCGCCCGCCCGTCCAGAGCCTCTCGGGCCCCCTGCGCGACGGCGCCCTCCCGCCCGGTGGGGAACGCCGCACGGGCACCCCCGTCCGCAGCGTCCGGGGCGCGCCGCGACGCCGTCTCCTCCCGTTCCCGGCCAGGCCGACCGCGCGCGCCGGGCTCGCCGGCCGCTTCGGCCGCGAGGCCGGCCGGCGTCAACTCGGCCCCGAAGGCCACGCGCGCCTGCGCGTCGCCGCCCGCGAGCTGCTCCCGCGTGTACGCGAGAATCTCCGCAAGCGTCTGCGGATCGACGCGGTGCCGCAGGACGGGTGCGGCGGTGCGCAGCAGGTCCTCCGCGCTCACGCGGGTCCCGCGCCGGCACGCCGCAGCGAGCCGGGCCGTCGCCTGCCAGGCCTCGACGGCGCGCAGGCTCTCCAGCTGGAACCGGACGTACGTGCAGGCCAGAAAGTCCCGCAGGATCTCGTCGACTTCGGGCCACCCCTCGCCCGGGTCCGTCTCGGCCTCGTGCCACACCGAAACCGCGTCGCCGGCCGCGTTCGACGCCGCGGGCGCCGCCGCCGCCGGCGGCGCGCTCGCCGCGCCGTCGCCGCTCGCCGTCGCGCCGGCGCCCCGTCCTTCCATCCCGCTGGCCGCGGGCGCGCCGGCCGCCGGCAGCGGGTGCCGGCTGGACAAGATGCGCTTGACGGCGTCCACGGTCGTCGGCCGGCTCATGGAGACGACGAGGTCAAAGCGGTCGGCCAGCTGGCGGCGCACGTCCGACAGCGGCCCGGGGTCCTCGTCGGGGTTGGAAGCCGCCCAGACCGTCACGTTCACCGGCAGCACGACTTTCGGCAGGCCGGTCTCCTCGATCTGCAGCCGGCCCGGCTTCGTGCCCATCACGTCCAGCAGCGCGTCCGCGAGTTCCGGGGCGATGTCCGCCAGCCGGTTGATCTCGTCGATGAAGACGATGCCGCGGTGCGCCTGGGCGAGGGTGCCGGGCAAAAGGCTCGCTTCCGGCCGCGTCCGGTCAAGGACCCGCGTCAGGTCGATGCTGCCGACGACGGTGCCGATCTTGGCCGAGGGGGAAATCTCAAGGAACGGCGCCGGCACCGCCTCCTCGCCCAGCGCGGCGATCTCGCCCGGCGACAGGTGGCGGTGCTCCGGGCAGTGCGGCGCGAGCGGATCGCAATTGTACAGGCAGCCGCGAATGCGGCGGATCGTGGGCAACAGCGCCCGCGCCGCGCGGAGGATGGTCGTCTTTCCCGTGCCGCGGAGCCCCTCCGCGTGCAGGTGCACGGGCCAGCCGCGCCGCAGCCCGGCCAGCGACCAGGCGACCGCCCTGAACAGTTCGTCGTTGCCGGGATGGCGCACAACCCAGCCGTCTCTTCGATCCGCGCGGGCAGTGGTGAGGATGTCTGGCAACCGGCTTCCCTCCGCGGGTTAGCCTAACCCGCTTGGCCGGAGTTCACGCGCCGCGCGGGCGAAATGCTAACGGGCCGCCGCCCAGCGGCGGACGATGTCGCGGAAGGCTTCGCCGCGCTCTTCGAAGTTGCGGAAGAGGTCGTAACTCGCGCAGGCGGGCGACAGGAGGACGACGTCGCCCACACGCGCCGACTCCGCCGCGCGGACGACGGCGTCCTCGAACGACGTGGCGCGCTGGATGACGAGGCCGCCCCCGGCGCCGGATTCGTGGGTGGCGATCTCATCCTCCGTTCGGGACGGATCCGTCGCGGCGCGGCGCCGCGCGTTCTCCAGCGCGCGCTCAATCTTGTCGGCCGTCTTCCCGACCAACACGACGCAGCGCGCCTTCCGCAGCACGACGCCCGCCCACTCGTCGAAGTCGAGGCCCTTGTCGTACCCTCCGGCGATGAGGACGACGGGACGGTCGAACGTCTCCAGCGCGGCGATGCTCCGGTCCGGCGAGGTGGCGATGGAGTCGTTGACGAAGAGCACGCCGCCGCGCTCCAGCACCGTTTCCAGCCGGTGCGGCACGCCCTGGAACTCCCGCACGACGGATGCGATGGCGTCGTCGGGCACGCCGCCCAGGGCGGCCAGGGACACGGCGGCGAGGACATTCGCGAGATTGTGGCGGCCGGGCAGGCGGACGTCGGAGGCCCGGAGAAGGTCGCGCGCCTGCCGCGCAGATCCCCCCGCCGGGACGAGGTTCGTGCGGACGACGCCGTCTTCCGGCCGCCCCTCCAGCCACGTGCCGCACTCCACCGGACGCGCCATCGAGAACGCGGCCGCGCGGCCGGGCGCTTCGGCGCTCCAGGGCCAGGTGGCGTCGTCGTCGGCGTTGAAGATGCACCAGTCGCCCGGGCCCTGGAAGCGGTAGATGCGCTGCTTGGCCTCCCGGTAGGCGTCCATCGACGGGTGGACGTCGAGGTGGTTGGGACGGAGGTTGAGCACGGCGGCCAGGTTGGGGCTCGCATCGACCAGCTCCAGCTGGAAGCTGGACAGCTCCAAGATCACCCACGCGTCCGGGGGGATGTCCTCCACCAGCTCGACGAGCGGCCGGCCGATGTTGCCGCCGACGTACGTGTGCGGGTGGGCGGCGGCGAAGAGGCGCCCGGTCAGCGTCGTCGTCGTGGTCTTGCCGGCGCTGCCGGTGATCCCGACGATCGGCGCGCGGCAGTACCGCATGACGAGGCCGATCTCGCTGGAGACAGGCACCCCGGCCGCGCGGAGGGCCTCGATCTCCGGCTGGTCCTTGCGCATGCCGGGCGTGAGGAAGACGGCGTCGAAGCCGTCCAGCCCGTCGAGGTAACCCTCGCCGACGCGGGCCGCGGCGCCGAGCTCGACGGCCTCGCGCAACCGCGCGCCGAGCGCTTCCGGCGACTGGCGGTCTCGGACCTCCACGAGGGCGCCGTGACGGCGCAGGAAGCGGACGAGCGCGAGGTTGCTGATGCCCAGGCCGACGACCGCCACCCTGCGGCCGCGCCACTCCTCCGGGTCCGGGGGATGCCCGGGCCGGGGCACGGACGGCATTCGCACCGCTCCTCTCTCTGGACAGAACTATGCGTGCTCGAGAGCGGCCGCGTCTAGGGCCGCGCGCGGGCGGCGGCTCGACGCGAACGCCCCAGCGCGGCCACGTGCCGCGCCACCACCTGCACGCCCCGGCCCCGCCGCTCCACGATCCCCTCGACGGCGACGGGCGGCAGGCGCTCGCCGAACAGCACGCCGCCCTCCCGTTGGTACAGGTCCTCAAGGATGACGACGTCGACGAGGCCCCACTCGTCCTCCAGCGAGACATAGACGACGATCCGGCCGCTGCGCGTCGGCGGCCGATGCGGACGCACCGGCAATCCGGCCACCTTGACCCGCGAGCCCGCCGCCGCCCGAGCCACTTCCGGGCTGGACAGGTAGCCGCGGCGGCGCAGGCGGTCGCGCCAGAACGCCATGGGGTGCGCCGTCAGAGGTATGCCGAGGTACTGCCATTCGTGCACCACGCGCTCCTCTGGCGCAAACTCGGGCAGGTTCGGAAGCAGGTCCGGCGGATCGGCGGCGAGAGCCTGCGCAGCGCCGCCGGCGCCCGCAGCGTCGCCGGCGACCGCCCGGGCCGCCTGCGCGATGGGCAACGCCGTCCGCTCCTCCAGCCGGCGGTAGGCTTCCGGCAGGGCCCACAGCAGCGCCCGGCGCCGGCCCTCGGCCAGCCCATCCAGCGCGCCCGAGAGCGCGAGCGCTTCGGCCTCGTCGCGCGACGGCGCGGCCCGTGCGAGGAAATCGAGCACGCCCGCGTACGGCTGTTCCGACCGCGCTTCGACGATCCGTTCCTGCGTTCGGCGCGACAGCCCGGAGATCAGGGCCAACCCCAGGCGGATGGCCGCCCCGCCGTCCTCGACGGTGCACTCCCGGGCGCTGCGCCGCACGTCCGGCGGCCTCACCTCCACGCCGCGCGCGCGCACATCGGTGACCACCGTGTGCAGCGGGTAGTAGCCCATGGGCTGGCTGGAGAGAATGCCGGCGAAGAACGCCGCCGGGTGGTGGCGCACGAGGTACGCCGTGCGGTAGGCCGTGTCCGCGAACGCGGCCGCGTGGGCCTCGTTGAAGCCGTAGCTGGCGTAGCCCGCCAGGCATTGGAAGATGGCCTCGGCCGTCTCCTTGGGCACCCCCCGCTCCACCGCCTTGCGGACGAACAGCCGCCCGATCTCCGCCATCTCCTCCTGCGAGCGCGCGTGGCTCATCGTGCGGCGGAGGCGGTCGGCCTCCCCCGGCGTGAAGCCCGCCACCGCGTGCGCGATGTCGATCACCTGCTCCTGGAAGAGCACGACGCCGTAGGTCTTTTCGAGAATCGGCTCCAGCGAGGGGTGCAGGTAGCGGACC
>JADGHN010000127.1 GCA_019683875.1 Clostridia bacterium | reverse complement strand
TGCGGTCTGCGGCCGCCGAGACCTCCGCCTGCTCCCAGGTGGCCGAGGCCCTCGCGTTGGCCTTCCCGCACGTGGCCTTCGAGTTCCGCTCGGACGGGCGCGTGCTCTGGCGGACGAGCGGCAACGGGCGCCTGCGCGACGTGGCGGCCGCGCTGTACGGGCCCGATTTCGCGCGCGGCTGCGTGGACGTGGCGCGCGAGACGGAGGGAATGGCCGTCGAGGGCCTCGCCGGGCGCCCGGTCATGGCGCGCGCCAGCCGCACGCAGCAGACGCTGATCGTGAACGGGCACGCCGTCCGGCACGCCGGCATCCGCGCGGCGGTGGAGGCCGCGTACCGCGGGCTCGTGCCCGCGCGTCGCTTCCCCGCGTTCATCCTGCACCTGCGGCTCGATCCGGCGCGTGTGGACGTCAACGTGCACCCGCGGAAGCTTGAGGTTCGCTTGGCCGAAGAGCGGCGCGTGACGGGGTTCGTGCACCATGCCGTCCTCGCGGCCCTCAAGGGCAGCGACTTGACACCGGATTGGGACGAGGTGGCCGCCGCGCGGGGCGGTTCGCCAGGCGGGCTGCCTCTTGAGGCGGCAGCGGACGCCGCACCGTCCGCCCGCGTGCGGCCAGGGACCTCCGCGCCCGCGGTCCCGCCCGGCCTCCCGTACCCGTCACCCGCCGCCCGCGCGCGGGCGGCCGCGACGCCCGACCGCGTGGCCGAGGCGATGCGTCTGTTCGCTGCCGGCGAGGACGCGCGCCGCATGCCCGCGCTCCGGTACGCCGGCGCCGTCATGCGCACGTACCTCATCGCCGAGGGGCCGGACGGCGTCTACATCGTCGACCAGCACGCGGCGCACGAAAAGATCTACTACGAGCAGTTCCTGCGGGAGGCCGGCGCGGCGCGCAGCCAACCGCTCGCCGTGCCCCTCGTCCTCGACGTGCCGCCCGGGCGCCTGGACCTCCTCGCCAGCCGGAACGCCGTCTGGGAACGCTTCGGGGTCGTCGCCGAGCCGTTCGGCCCGGCCAGCCTCGTCGTGCGGGCCATTCCGGCCGTGTTCCGCGGCGACCCGCACGAGGCGCTCCGCCAGCTCTTCGAGGAACTGCTCGCCGACGACGCGGACCCGACCGACCCCCGCGCCGCCGCCCTGGCCCTTGCGTCCTGCAAGGCGGCCGTCAAGGCGCGGGACCCGCTGTCGCCCGAAGAGGCCCAGGCGCTGCTCGACCGGCTCGCCTCGCTCGACGAACCGTTCACCTGCCCGCACGGGCGGCCCACCGTGTGGAAAATCACGACGGCGCAACTGGAACGGTACTTCGGGCGCCGGGACACCGGGGCGCGCGGCGGTTCCGACCAAGACTAGACGGGGAGCGGAGCGGGCGTGGACGAACGGCGCATTCGCGTCGGCGCCATCGTCGGGCCGACGGCCGTCGGCAAGTCGGACCTGGCCGTGGACGTGGCCGAACGGATCGGTGCGGAGATCCTTTCCGCGGACTCGACGGCCGTGTACCGCGGGATGGACATCGGCACCGACAAACCGCCGCTGGAAGCGCGCCGACGCGTGCCTCACCACCTGATCGATCTCGTCGACCCGGACGAACCGTTCAACGTCGTCCGCTACTGCGAGGAGGCGGAGCGCGCGGTGCGGGCGGTCGTGGCCCGCGGGCGGCGGCCGCTCTTCGTGGGCGGCACGGGGCTCTACGTGCGCGCCGCCACGCTCGGCTACCGCTTCAACCCGGCCCCGCCGGACCCCGCGCTGCGCGAGGAGTTGTGGGCGTTGGCCGTGCGCGAGGGGCCGGAGGCCGTCCACCGGCGGCTCGAGGCCGTCGACCCGGAATCGGCGCGGCGCATCGACGCGCACAACACGCGGCGCGTCATCCGCGCGCTTGAGGTGCACGCCCAGACCGGCATCCCCTTCTCGCAGTGGGCGCGCCGCCCGGCGGAGCCGCCGCCGTACGACCGGCTCGTCGTCGGGCTCACGCGTGACCGCGCCCGCCTGTACGCGCGGGTCGAAGCGCGCGTCCACCGCGAGTTGAACGACGGTCTCGTCGACGAAGTCCGTCGCCTGCTGGCCCGGTACCCGGCGGACCTGCCGGCCTTTCAGGCCCTGGGATACAAGGAAGTGATCGGCTACCTGCAGGGCCGTTACGACTACGCGCAGATGGT
The DNA here is from genome assembly GCA_019683875.1 of Clostridia bacterium. Taxonomy (NCBI): domain Bacteria; kingdom Bacillati; phylum Bacillota; class Clostridia; species Clostridia bacterium. The sequence continues at coordinate 2,327 of JADGHN010000127.1, read as the reverse complement.
GGCCATCCTGACGCGAAACACGCGTCGCTTCGCCAAGAGGCAGTACACCTGGTTCCGTCGCGAGCCGGGCATCGTCTGGCTCGACCTCGACGCCACGGAAGACCCGGCGACCGTCCTGGCGGAGTGGTTTGACGCCTTCTTCTCCGAAGGACGCCGGCCGGCACCCGTCTATCCACACGCAACCCCCTAGTTGTGCACATCTCTATCCACAGGATCGTGTCGTGTCCTGTCGTTCGCGCGTCGCACGTGGGGACGCCGCGCCCCGTATAATGCGCAACGCATCGCCCGCACGGGCCGATGGGAGAGGAGGAGGGTTCCTCGTGGCCTTGCACGATGCGGAGCGGTCGCCGTTCGGGACCCCGCCGCGCACGGGAGCGCGGGCTCGCCGGGAGTCGTTCGACGACATCCTGCGCGGGCTGGAGGAGGGGAGGGTGACCCCCGCGCGCGCGGTCGCCCTGATGCGCGACGAGCCGCCCGCCCCGGCGAACGGCCGGGAGGCCAGGGTCGCGGCCGTGCTGCAGGAGCTCGACAGCCTCGTCGGCCTGCGCCAGGTGAAGGAACTTGTGCGCGAGCTGCACGCGTTCGTGGAGGTCCGGCGCCGGCGCGCGGAAGCCGGCCTGGCCACCGACCCGCTGGCGTTGCACATGGTGTTCCGCGGCAACCCCGGCACCGGCAAGACGACCATCGCGCGCTTGCTCGGGCGCCTGTTCCGCGAGATGGACGTGCTCGCGAAGGGGCACCTCGTCGAGGTCGAACGCGCGGACCTGGTGGGCGAGTACATCGGCCACACGGCCCAGAAGACGCGCGAGCAGATCCGGCGCGCGCTCGATGGCATTCTCTTCATCGACGAGGCGTATTCGTTGGCCAGGGGCGGGGAGAAGGACTTCGGCAAGGAAGCCATCGACACGCTGGTGCGTGCGATGGAGAACCACCGGGACAACCTGATCCTGATTCTCGCGGGTTACAACGACGAGATGGAGTACTTCCTCCGGACGAATCCGGGCCTCCGCTCCCGGTTCCCCATACAGATCGACTTTCCGGACTACACGGTGGGTGAGCTGATGAGCATCGCCGACTCGATGTTGGCGAAACGGCAGTACCGGTTCTCGGAAGACGCCCGCGCGAAACTCGAGGAGATGCTGCGCGCGCCGGAGCACCGGCGACTGCTGAGCACGGGCAACGCGCGGCTGACGCGCAACATCATCGAACGCGCCATCCGCCGCCAGGCGCTGCGCCTCGTCCAGCAGCCGACGGCCAGCGTGGAGGATCTCATGACGATCCGGGCGGTGGACCTCGTCGGAGTGCTGCCGTGACCACCGTCCTCGTCACCGGCCAGCCGCGCGCGGGCAAGACGCTGTTCGTCATCCAGTTCGCCGCCTTCCTCAACGTTTCCGAGCTGCGGCTTCACGTGACGGCGCCGGGCGAGCCCACGCACGTGGTCACCCTGCCGGTGTCGCGGGCCCGCGCCGAGCTCGTCGACGGCGCGGACCACAAGACGCGCGCGCTGCAGGCTGTCGACGTCCAGGTGCCGGTGCGCAAGCACGTCCGCGTGATCCGCCTCACCGACACCACCGGGCTGAGCGACGACATCCACCAGGACGCCCCCGTGCGCGAGGCGATGGCGCAGACGCTGCGCGCCCTGCGGTCGGCCGAAGCCGCGCTGCACCTCATCGACGCGCACCGCGCCGGCGAAGACCCCCGGGCGATCGCGGACGTCGACCGCGAGATCGTGCGGTTCATGGCGTCCCGCGGACCCTTCGCCGTCGTCGCCAGCAAGATGGACTTGCCCGGGGCCTCGACGGGGCTGGAGCGGATCCGCCGCGCGTTCCCGGAAGCGCGGGTCATCCCCGTCTCGTCCGTCACGCGGGCCGGCTTCCCTGAAGTGCGCCGCTTCTTCGCCGGACGCTGGTAGGGAGGTGCGGATCGTGGACGGGTGGGCGCTGGCGTCGCGATGGCTGGCCGTGGCCGCGACCGCCGTGACCGTGCGGCTTCTGGACGACGTGCTCGACGCTCCGTTGGATCGAGAGGGACGCGACCCGAACTGGACCGCGAGGCTGGGCACGGCGGCGGCGGCGTACGCCGTCGTGGCGCTGGCGGTGGCGGCCGCGCTGGACGTCCGGGCCGCGTGCGCGTGCGCGCTCGCGGCATACGCCGTGGGCATGTTGCGGGAGCCGCGGGGGCGCATGCCGAGCGGCCTCGCGGCCTGGCAGGAGACGGCGCTGGCGGGCGCGCTTTGCCTGTGCGGCGGTGGCGTGGCCCTCGGCACGACGGCGCTGCTGAGCTTGATGGCCGTCGACCTTGCCGACGACCTCGCCGATCACCCGGGG
>JADGHN010000126.1 GCA_019683875.1 Clostridia bacterium | reverse complement strand
GAGCCGCGCAGCCTCCAGGTCCGGGTCGGCATCCAACCTCTTCGTTTCGGTCTCCATCACCGGGCCTCCTCCGCGCCGGTACCCTCACCCAGGGCCCCTCGCCCTATGCACCGGCACGAAAAAGGCCCCGGTCTCCCCCGGGGCCCGCCTCGCCCTCCCTGTCCCGCTTTGCTTCGCCTGCCCTCGATCTGGGGCTCGGCACCCGTCTTGATCCTGCTCGCCTCCCGGCTTGGTCTCCCGATGCCGCGGGGGACTCACGCCAGGGGCTCCTAAGGCTTGCCTCCTCCAGCCCCCAATTGAACTCCGAGCTCCGCTTGCGCTGAGACTTCCACAACAAACTCTCCGGCCCGTCGGAGCGCTTACGCCTACGTCCTGGTACTCTTAGGAGCCGTCCGCCTTCGCCCACTCGTGAAGGCGCGCCACCGGCGCCGCCACCGACTCTTCTTCCTCCGCCTGCATCTCCGCGCTCACGCGCGCGTAGATCGAGCCCGCTTCGTGCGGGTAACTCTTGGATTCGACGTACTTGGCGAAGATCGGACTCGGGTCGAACGGGTCCATGGACGCCCCCGGGATCTCCGGATTCAACCGGTCCCGCCGGCCTGTGCGATCACCGAGCTCCGTGCAGCCCCGGCTCGGACGGCCTCATTCCTTGAGGCCGACGATCCATCCGCTTCCGCTCGGTGTCAACACCAGGCGGTCGCCGGGCCCCAGACAGGGGACCTTGCTCATCGCGTGGGTGTTCTCGACGGTCAAGACGCCGCCGGCCACGAGGTCGATCACGTCGGTGCAATGGCTCAGTCCCGCGCGATCCGGCGCACAGTTGAAGTCGGCGCGGACGACGCCTTCTTCGCGCCCGGAGAGCGCCCCGTCCAAGATCTTCAGCACGTATTTCCCGTGGGCGCCGTTGAGGCTCCAGTCGGAGACCGCGGATCGAGCCGGCTTGGCGGTCGGTCCGGCCGGGGTCAACACCCACGTTCCGAGGCCGACCACAACCGCCAGGAGCGCGCCGATGGCCCACCTCCGTCGCAATGCGCATCACCTCGCTTCGTCGTCAGACCGTCTTTCACGGACCAGTCGATCCGTCGGACTCCAGCCACCCCGCCCAGAGCCAGGGTCCCATCGCCGTCTCCCAGGCGGCGACCACCACCAGGTGTGGCCCCGCCCCCAGCGAAGGAAGCCCTACCCGAAGCGGCGCTTCCGTCGTCCCGAGGTCGTGTTCCACGCGCACCGGCTGGCTGTCGGTCCAGACGCGGAAAGCCGCAGCGAGTCCGAGAACCCCTGGCTCCAGCCGCAACGTCCCCGGCGGGAGTTTCACCGTGCTAACTTCCGGGGAACTTCGTCATGATCTTGACACCCGGCCCGGGGAAAGACTCATCTGTTAAATTGCAAAGGGTTGACCACCCGCGGCTCCCGGCACTCGGCGGCTCAGGGACGGCGCCGCCCGCGTCCCGATGACCTAAATGGATGGATCGCCCAGCGCCAAGCCCCGTGTCCGGAACGCCGTTCACCCGGTGTCGCAACCATCCCTGGGCTCGTTCGATGCCTACACTTGCGAAAGGAACGGTGAGCGCGCTCTTGACGGTGGACGAGGTCCTTTCTTCGGATGGGATCCGGACGTTGCTGCAGCCACTGGTGCGCATGGAGGACGGGACGGTCTACGGCTTCGAGGCCCTCAGCCGGGGGCCCGTCGGCTCGCCTCTGGAGGGGGCGGAGGCGCTCTGGCGGGCCGCAGAGGCGGAAGGCCGCGTGGGCGAGCTGGACTACGCCTGCCGCCGCGCAGCCCTGAGGGCGAAGCAACGCTGGTTCCCCGATGGCCGCACGCTCTTCGTGAACGTGGATCCTCTGGTCGTCCGGTCGCCTTCCTTTCGCCTGGGCGTCACGCAACGCTGGCTGCAGGAGATGGGGATCGACCCGGGCCAAGTGGTGCTCGAGATCACCGAACGCCGCCTGATCGACGATTACGAGGCCTTCCGGAGGGCACTCCACATCTACCGCGACGAGGGCTACCGCGTGGCGGTGGACGATGTCGGCGCCGGCTACTCCAGTCTCCGAACGGTGGCCGAGATCGAACCCCACTTCCTCAAGATCGACCTGTCGCTGGTGCGCGGGCTCGACCGCGATCGCGCCCGGCAGGCGGTGGTGCGCGCGATCGTCGGGTTGGCCCACGCCCTGGGGGCGCTGGCCGTGGCCGAAGGCGTCGAGCGCGTGGAGGAGCTGTTGGCGGTCCAGGAGCTGGGGGTCGACCTGGCCCAGGGCTTCCTCTTGGCCCGTCCGGGCGAGAAGCCGTCGGAGCTCTCTCCCACCGTCCTCCCGTGGTTGCGCCGGCCGCCCCTGCCGGGCAGCTGAGGGGATAGGCACCATAGGGCAGCCACCGGGTGTTAGGGAGAGGCATTGGGGGTGGCGGCGCGTCGTCCGGCTCACCGACTGGGCCAGGAGCGGCTGGGCTCGGGCCGAGCAGGTGCTCCACCGCTCCCGCCGGGCTCGCCACGGCCAGGGCACGCCCGCCAAGCGCCGAGCGCATCCGAGCCTGGGCGGCGGTAGCCTCTTCCCCATTCCGCTCGCTGCTGGAGGGCCGCCGCCTGACCAGCATCGGCCTCGCGAAGACCCGGCCGGGCCAGAGCCCGCGCCACCTCGTCGAGGAAGCCGACGCCTGCCTCTGCGACGCAGAGCGCCGCCCAAAAAGCCGGCGTTGACACACCCAGGACTTTTCCACCACGTCCTGGGCCACAGGCCGTCAGGGGCGGAAGGGCCACCCGATTACCTCGCAGCGGCTGCGCTCAGCTTGGCCGGGGCCACACGGTCCTCCTGGAAGAGCCGAGTGAGGGTCTCAATGCCCAAAAGGGCGCGCCGTTCGGGGCGCGCCCCTTCATCATCCACGCGGCCCGATGGCGCCGAACGCAGGCAAAGCTGCCCGCGTCGACTCAAGCCACCAGGTAGCGCTCCTTTTCGGGGGGCACGCCCCAGCGCCGGTAGAGATCCCGGAAGCGCACCTCCAGCGGGACGAACGGCAGGTCGTAACCGAACGCCCTCGGACCCCAGACCTCCAGCGCCGGCTCCGAGCGCATGATCTCGGGCGTCGGGATGCCGATCACCGTGACGCGCTGTCCGTAACGGATCCGCTCCGTCGTCACGGCCACGCCCGTCTCGCTGTCGAGGCAGGAGATCAGGTCCGGCACGGTGGCGACGGCCTCCCCGTCCCGCAACGCCACGAGGTTCTCGTTCTGGAACCGGATCTCGAGGGCGCTCCCCTGGTCGCGCCCGAGCCCCTGGAGGAACGCGCGGCCGACGGCGAACCCCTCCCGCGTCCGCCGCTCGACGTCCACGACCTTCCCCTCGAAGAGGCGGACCCCGTGCCCGTAGATCGACCGGCTCGTCGCCTCCAGGACGGCGTCCACCGGATGCCGCCCTCGCGAACGCGCCTCGAGGACGGCCCGCCCGATGGCCAGTCCCATGGAGACGGTCCCGCGCACCGCCGTGCGCTTGAATTCCCGGCCCGACATGGGGTAGTCGACCAGATGGGCGTGACCCCCCATGCGGATGGTGACGCCGCGCGCGAGCCACTCCAACTGGAAGTTGTCCGGCGTCTCCACGGTGACCACGGCCCCGCGCTCGTCCGCCACGACCGCGGGCGTGCCCGCCACCCCGTAGATGTGGAACGTCTCCATCTGCAGTTCGGGGAAAGCCCGCCCCATCCCGTCACCGTCGACCACCGGGATCCCCGCCCGGGCGGCCACGGCGAAGGGGATCTGCGAGTTGACGCCGCCGCACTCGATCGGCGAGGTCGCGTCGGCCTTCCGGCCAAGACGGCGTTCCTCCGCCCGGAGCGCCCGATAGGCCTCCATACCCTCGGGGACCTTCTCGATCATCACCGTCGGAGCGCCCATCATCGCGGTCGGCAGGACCAGCGCGTCGTCCTCGAGCTCCTCGGGATCGATCAGCGCCACCGGCCCCGACTCGCGCATCGCCTGCTGGGCCATCAGCTTTCCGATGAAGGGGTCGCCCCCGCCGCCCGTGCCCAGGATGGCCGCCCCTATGGCCAGCGCCTCGAGATCCTCGGGATGGACCCAGCGCATCTCAGGCCACCTCCACACCGCGCAGGCGGCCTGCGGCCTTCACCTTCACCCGCACGGCGTTCCCGGGGAGATAAGCCAGGGGAACCTCCTCCACCTCGATCACTTCCACGCTGTCGGGGTCGGCGCCCGCGCGCACCGCCTCCGCGAAGGCGTTCTCCCGCGCCTCCGCCAGGGCCGCCTCCCGGCTTCGCTTCTCGAGGGAGAAGATGCGGTCGACCGTCCCCGAGACCTGGGCGATGGCCGCGCCGATGGCGTTCGCCACCTCGTAGTGCTCCGGCCGGTCGATCTCCGAGACGCCTTCCAGACGATCCGGCAGGAGGATGCTCCCCCCGCCCACGGCCACCACCGGCACGGCCGCGGCGCTGGTCTTGATCCGGTCGACCGCCTCCTCCACCGTCCTCACGGCCTTCTCGAAGGCCCGCTCGAGGAGCCCCCTCT
>JADGHN010000125.1 GCA_019683875.1 Clostridia bacterium | reverse complement strand
TTGCTGGCGAAAGGGGTGCGCGGGAATGGGGCAGGCAACCGAGGACAGCGCTCGCTACACCGTCATGAAGGCCGCGGAGGAGCAGCACTACACCCTGGGCATCGCGTACCCGGCCGACCGCATCGACGCACACGGAGAGTTCACGAGCGCCGAGGAGCTGGAGCGAACGGCCTGGCACTGGATGGCCGAGCATCGCCTGATCGGCATCCAGCACGAGGACGGCACAACCGGCCACGGGGTACCCGTGGAGTCGTACATCTACCGGGGTCCGGACTGGGAGATCAACGGCCAGACCGTGCGGGCCGGCGACTGGCTCCTGGGCGTGGTCTGGGACGACACCGCCTGGGACCTGATCAAGCGCGGGGTCCTAAAGGGCTACTCGATCCAGGGCGAAGCCGAAAGGAAGCCCGCATCCAAGGGGGAGGTGAAGCGCCTTGACCGGAGTGGCGCGGAAGCGTAAGCGCAAGGGCGATGAGGACGAGGAACAGGTCAAGGAACTGGTCGGGATGCACATCGAGCGCGTGGACGCGGTGACGGAGCCGGCCACGCGCTTGCCATTCCTGCTCATCAAGTCCCTGGACGGGAAGGGGCCGTCTCTAGACGAGCTCTTGCAAAAGGCCAAGGGAGACGGCGGTGCCGACGACGGCGCCTCCTCTGAGCGCGAGAAGCTCCATGAGGAACAGGAGGCGCGCGCGAAGCGCTACGGCATCAAGCCGAAGCCAGGCGGGCATCTCACGCCGCCAAAGGGGTACCCGGAAGATCCCGAGGACTACGGGGATCCAGTGAACTACGCCTACCCGATCGACGAGGAGCACATCCGCCCGGCCGTGGCCTACTTCAACCACGACGGCATGCGCGAGAAGGGCGGATACACGGAGGAGGAATGGGCGATCATCGGGCGGCGCATCGCCCAGGCGGCGAACCGGCTGCTTGGCGATGGCTACCGCTACGACGACGGCAAGATCGTGACGCCCAGTAGCGAGGAGAAGGACACGAGGAAGGAGGCGGGCAGTGTGGCAGAAACCGAGGCAGTTGCGAAGCAGGAAGAGGCGCCGCAGCTGAACGGCGTCCCCGGCTCGCCGGATTGGGAGAACGAGGATGCCGCGCTGCTGCGCCAGGCCGTCCAGGGACTCCTGGCGGTCAAGCAGATCCTGCAGAAGGTCCTCCAGCGTGAGCGCGTGGAGAGCACCCTCGATGTGAATGAGGTGGACGAAGTGAGCCGGCTCTGTGAAGCCTTGGACAGCCTCGCAGAGCTCATCGGTGAGGTGGCATCCGCGGCTGCCCTTGAGGAGGCGGAGGCCGCTGGCGACCAGGGTGAAGTCACGGTGACCGCCTCGGTCGAGAAGATCGGCCGCAAGATCAGCGCGGCGAACATGGATAAGATCAAGACGGCCATGCGTCACCTTGCCAACGTCGCCGGCTGCGCGACCATCAAGGAATTCGCGGACCTCTACGACACGGGCGCAGCCGACGAGGATGCCTCCAAGGCCAAAGGGCAGGGCAAGACTGAGGACGACGAGGGCGGCACGGCCAAGGCCAGACCAAAGGCCAAGGACGAAAACGCGGCGGAGCAGAGTGACAAGCAGGCTGAAACGAGAAAGAGCGCGGACGCCTCCGACGAGCACCCGGAGGCGTCTGCAGTCATGAAGGCGCTTGAAGCGACCGGGCTCGTGGAGCTTGCGAAGTCCGCCGGCACCCTGCTCAAAGCAGCTGAGGCGATCGCTCAGCTGGAGGAGCGGGTGAAGCGGATCGAGGAGCAGCCGCTGCCCGGTGGCCCGCTGCTGAGGGGCCGCGCCACCATGTCCGACTACTACCTCGTCCGGAAGGGCGAGGAGCCGGTGGCTGGCGCGCAGGGAGCCGCGCTTGAGTCGGTGCTCGATCAGGTGACGGATCCTTACCTGCGGGACGCGCTGAGCCGGGAGCTTGCCCGGGCGCTGCATCCCGCACACAAGGGGAAGGAGTGACTGATCCATGTCGCAGGGCATCCGCGAGATCACTGAAGAGACGCTGAACATGATCAAGCCCGACGTGAAGAAGGCCCTCTCCACGGGCTACACGGTGGACCTGGGCCTGACCGGGTACGAGCTCGAGGCGCCTAGCTTGCTGGGCCGCTAGCCGGTGACGGCTGGTGTAAAACGCGGCTGTATCGGAGGAGATCCCCATGATGGTGGACGACTCCGAGGGAAGGCGGGGGAACATGGCGCGCGTGGTCATGGACGACGTGGCGCGCCGGCAGGCGATCCGGGAGGCCATCAAGGCGCTCAAGGCCTCGCAGCGCACGACCAAGAGGGCGCTCCGGCTCCTCTCGCGCCTGCTACACTCCGCTCCCGTAGAGAGCGGGATGCCGCGCGACTCACAAGACGCGTGAGTCGATGGTGCGCTCCGACCTCCGTGGCAACACGGAGAGCACGGCGGAAACGACCGTGCCACGGCCCAATCGGGCCGGAGTAACAACCCGAGCAAGAAGCTCTTCCCGGTTTTGAGCCCATTCCGCAATAGCGTGCCGCGCAAGAAGGCGCCCGTTGGCAGCCAGGCGGCGCACTGGAAGGCCATCCGGCGGATCAACGCGGGTCGCGCCAACCCGTTCATCCCGTTCGGCCAGGCGGGCCCGAAGGTCCAGACGGAGGTGCTGGAGTTCTCGGCCGCCTACCGCCCGATCGCGCTCGATGACTCCGTGATCATGGACGCGCAGATGCTCGCCCAGGGCTTTGAAGACCTGCGTGCGACGGCGGGCATCAACCTGCTCTACGCGCTCATGATCGAGGAGGACCGGCTGCTGCTGGGCGGCCAGCCCTTCGCCTTGCCGAAGCCCGCACAGCCGGTGCTGACGGCCAATGTGACGGGCGGTTCCATCCCGGCGAGCACCACGGTCCATGTCCGGGTGCGCGCCCGCACGCTGGAGAACTGGTTCTTCGGCGGCGGCAGCGAGCTCTCGGACGACGCCACGGTGCAGACGGGAGCCGGTTCGACCAACTCCGTGACCGCGACCGTGGACCCGGTGCGCGGCGCGGTGGCGTACGACTGGTACGTCTCAGGAGACGGCACCACATATTTCTACGCCGGCACCACGACGGTCGAGAGCTTCAACCTGGAGGCCGTCCCGACCGCCGATGCGGCAACGCCGTCGCTTCCGGACCTTGCGCCCGCTGACACCTATCAGGTGGCGGCACAGGGTGACCGCAGCGCTGACCCGAATGCCTTCGCGGGGCTCCTCGCCACGATCGCGGGCGACTACCTGAACGGCACGTACGTCACTCCCGGCAAGGGCGAGCCTTCCGGCGGCATCTGGACGTCGCTGAAGGGCGCGCCGCTCACGGCTGACGGCGGCCAGATCGTGGAGTTCAGCGACATCTTCGTGCAGCTGTGGGATCAGGTCCGGCTTGCGCCGACCAAGATCCTGGTCTCCGGTCGCGAGGCGGCCAACATCGCGAAGATCGTCGCGAAGTCCGGCAACGGCGGTGGCGCGGCCTACACGATCGTCCAGCCGACGGGCACGGAGCGGGCGAGCCTCATCGCGGGCTACGCGGTGCAGGAGGTCCTGCACCCAATCACCCGCCGGCCGATCCCGCTGGAGGTCATGCCGCACCTGCCCCCGGGCACGGCGGTGATCATCACCGAGGTCCTGCCGTACCCGAACAACGCCGTGGCCAACGTGTTCGAGGTCGAAACGCAGCAGGAGTACCAGCAGCTCGAATACGCGATGGCGCGGCAGGAAGGCCCGGGCGGCGGTCCGCGGTATGACCTTGAGGTGCGTGCCATCGAGGTCTTCAAGAACTACTTCCCGGCCGGTTGCGCGGTCATCACCGGCATCGGCGAGTAGGGGGTGACTCGTGATGCGGGTCCGGCATAAGCCGGGCACCGCCGAACGGCTGTCCTTTGGGGGCGCGGTCTATGAGGCCGTCGCCCCCGGCCGTTTCGAGGTGCCTCATGATGTCGGGCAGGCGCTCATCACCTGGCCCGACTGGGAAATCGACACGGAGCCGCTGGACGAAGTGGCTCCGGCTTTCCCTGGACCTGGCGCCAGCCCTGACGTGACCAGCGGGCAGGTCGGGGGAGGCACTTCGGCCGCAGCGAGACGCCGGCGGCGGAGCCAGGCGGGGGAATGAACCATGGGCGTGAGTTACGTCAGCGCCGCCGAGGTGGCGGCCGCCCTGGATCTGCCTGAGCTTGCGCGGCTTGCCGCGGACGCGCCAGCAGGCGCGACGGAGCTCACGCTTGACCGCCCAGCCGATATCCCGCCCGGCGCCCAGGTGCTGGTCGGCCATGGAGCAGCCCAGCCGGAGACGGTCACGTCAGCCGGCGGGTCGGGCACGGCCCTCTCCCTGGGCCAGCCGCTGTCGACGGCGTGGCCAGCCGGTACGCGCATCCTGGACGTCACGCCCTTCGGCCCGGTTGCGGAGGCGGCGTCGCGGCTCGTGGACGACCTCACCTACACGCCGCACGAGGGCTTTGCCTACGCGGAGGTGGAGGAGGTCCATGACGCGATCGCCGACCGCGACGGGAACCTCACCGTCGTTGTGGATCGG
>JADGHN010000124.1 GCA_019683875.1 Clostridia bacterium | reverse complement strand
CGACGACGTCCGGTGCACGCCCGAGCAGGCGGAGCAGGTCTTCGTCGCCATGCGCGAGCGGAACCCCGAGGTGCCGGTGCGCATGGTGCTCTTCCCGGGGGAGAACCACGACCTCACGCGCACGGGGCGGCTCCGCTCCCAGATGCGCCACCTCGAGGAGCTCGTCGCCTGGTTCCGACGGTTCCTCGCCGAGGGAGGGACGGACGATGGACGGGACGCCGGCTAGCGCCCCGACGCCGGGAGACGGGTCCGCCCGGGCGGCTCGCGCCGGCCGGAAGCGGCTTCCCGAGCTCTCGGACCTCTACCGCATCGTCAACGTCGCGACACCCGACCACCACCCGGCGACCGGGCGGCTCGCCTACGTGCTCGAGCGGGCCGAGCCCGGCAGGTTCCTGCGCGAGGTCTGGGTCCGCGAGGGGGGCGAGGCGAGGAGGGTCACGGCGGGCGGAGACTCCGAGCGGAATCCGCGGTTTTCGCCCGACGGGCGCAAGCTCGCGTTCCTCTCGAACGCGACGGGCACCGAGCAGCTCTGGGTGGCCGACCTCGCGACCGGCCAGGTGCGCCAGCTCACGCGCATGCGGCACGGGGTGGCGCGACCCGCCTGGTCGCCCGACGGGCTCCACATCGCTTTCGAGTCGCCCGTTTTCCCGGACGAGGCGGAGGACGCCGTCGTCCTCGGCGAGGGCGAACGCCGCCGCGACCGGCGCGACGAGCCGATCGTCGTCGAGGAGCTAGGCTTCAAGAGCGACGACGTCGGGGGCTACCGCGAGGCCGTGCCGACGCCCGCGGTGTGGGTCGTCGCGTCCGAGGGCGGCCGGCCCCGCCGGCTCACGCCGGGACCGGCCCGCCACGTCCTGCCCGTCTGGTCCCCCGACGGCCGCTCCCTCCTCGTCCTCTCGAACCGCGAACGCCGCCCGACGGACTACATCGGCATGGACCTCTTCCTCTTCCCGTTCCCGCCGGAGGAGGGCGCGGCGGCGCCGCGCCAGCTGACGAGCGGCCTCTACGTCGCCTACTACCCGAAGCGCATCGTGCCCCGCTTCACCCCCGACGGCCGCGAGGTCGTCTTCGGGGCCCTCGACCCCGACCGCGGCGGCGTGCCGGTGGCCCTCCTCTACCGCGTCCCCGTCGAAGGCGGCGAGCCGGTGCGGCTCTTCGGGAACGAGGCCCCCTGCGACGGCGCGACGCGTTTTCTCTACAACGCGACCTGGCACAGCGAAGCCTACGAGACGATGCAGGTGTCGGAAGACGGGCGCGACGTCTACTTCATCGCCGGCTGGCAGGGGACGGGCAACATCTACCGCGTGCCCCTCGCCGGCGGACCCGTCGAGGCCGTCACGACGGGGCGCCAGAACTTCGCCCAGCTCTCGCCCCCCTACGCCGGACGCGCCATCGCGACGCGCACCGACGCGCTGCACCCCTACGAGATCGTCGAGGTCGACCTCCAGACGGGCGAGGTGCGCGAGCTCACCGACCTCAACCCTTGGCTTCGCGAGGTGGCGCTCGCCGATATGCAGGAGCTCTGGGTCGAGACGCTCGACGGCACGGCGCGCGTCCAGGGGTGGGTGCTCCTGCCGCCCGGCTGCGAGGCCGAGCCACCCGCCGCGGCCAGCCTCCCGGCCGTCCTCTACGTGCATGGCGGTCCGGCCACGTTCTACGGCTACGCGCTCGACTGGGAGCACCAGTCGCTCGCCGCCGCTGGGCTTGCCGTCCTCATCGCCAACCCGCGCGGAAGCGCCGGCTACGGGGCCCAGTTCTCGTCGATGGAGTACATCCACGACGCGGCCTTCTACGACCTCCTGCAGTTCGTCGACGCCGCCTTGCGAGCCTTCCCGGCCATCGACCCAGAGCGCGTCGGCGTCTGCGGCGGGAGCTACGGCGGCTACGCGACCGTCTGGCTCGCCTCGCACACGCGCCGCTTCCGCGCGGCCGCGGCCCACCGCGCGCCCGTCAACGAGCTCATCGGCTACGCCTCCTCCGACATGGGCGCGAACGGCCGCTCGAAGGTCTACGCCACGTACCGCGACTTCCTCGTCGCGGCGCTGGAGCGCTCGCCCATCGTGCGCGCCGACCGCATCGAGGTGCCGCTCCTCATCCTCCACGGCGAACGGGACATGCGTTGCCCGGTCGAGGGGGCCCACCAGCTCTTCACGGCCGTGAAGGACACGCACCCCGAGCTCGACGTGCGGCTCGTCGTCTTCCCGGGCGAGAACCACGAGGTGACGATGGCGCCCGGGCCGATCGAGGCCAGGCTCCGGCATTACGAGGAGAACCTGCGCTGGTTCGTGCGGCACCTGGGCACCGAGGCGGCTCCCGTGGTACGCTGCGATTGACGACGGACGAAGCTTGCGTGGGCGATGGAGCTCGCCCGAGGCGCGGCCCGCCCGACGCCGGAGCGCCAGAGACGCCCGGGCGGCAGGGCGAGCGGCGCAAGACCCAGGCGATCCGGCCTGTGATGGCTCCTACGGTGCGCCGTAGGAGCCTTTTCGCGTTCGCGCGGGGGCGCGGGCGCGCCGGGCGCAGCGAGAAGCCCGAAGGGGGGCGTCGGCGTTGGAGGCAGTGAGCCTCCTCGCTCCCGATCCGGAGGAGTCGCCGGTCGGCGCGCTCGGCGCCGAGCCCGGGCGACGACTCCCCGGCGCGGCCGGCACGGCGGACCCCGCCTTCGACCGCGACCTGGCCTTCGACCAGGTCGTGGCGCGCGCCCTCGAAGGCCAGCCGGATCGGTTCCGCCACGGCCTCGCCGAGCTCTACCACGCGCCCTGCCGCGACGTCGCCACCGTGCGCCACCGCCAGGAGGTCATGCGTGACCTCGGCGACCCGGCCCTCCGCGACGCGCTCCGCGGCCTCGTCGAAGGCGTAGCCGAGGTCGAGGACCGGCTCCGCCGGGCCGAGGAGATCCGCCACCCGCAACTCGCCCAACGCGCGCACCTCGAGGCGGCACTTCTCCTGGTCGCGACCCTCGCCGCGACCGCCGACGCCTTCCGACAGCATCCGCCCTTCTCCAACGGTCTTCGCGCGCTCGCGGCGGCGCTCGACCGTTACCTCGGCTCGCCGTCGTATCGCGCGTTCGCCGACGAAGCGCAGGCGGCGCGCGACGCGCTCGACAGGATTCGCTACACGTTGACTCTCGGCTCGAACCGCGTCGAGGTGATGCCGGCCTGGGACGCGCCCGACCTCGGGCGCGAGATCGCGGAGACGTTCGCGCGCTTCGCGGACGCCGAGGCCGCCGGCTGCGTCGGGCGAGACGCGAAGCCCGCGGGCTCGGCGGGCCACGGCACAGGTGGCCGGATACCGTTTCTCAACCACGTCGAAGAGGCCATCCTCGAGCGGATTGCGCGCCTTGCACCCGAGCCCTTCGCGCAGCTCGCCGACTTCCGCTCGCACGCCGCCGAGCCGATTCCCGAACCACTTCGGCGCGTCGCGCTCGAAGGGCGCTTCCTGATCTCGTACCTCGACCTCGTCGCGCCTCTCCAGCGGGCGGGCCTCCCCTTTTCCCTGCCCGACGTGACCGCCCCCGGAGGCGCCGACGGGGAGGACCGGGCGGACGACGCCTTCGACCTCGCGCTCGCCCTCTCGCTGCGCGCGCCCGGCGCGATCGTTCCGAACGGTTGGCAGCTCGGCGCAGGCGAACGCGCGATCGTCGTCACGGGGCCGAACCACGGCGGGAAGACGACGTTCGCGCGGGCCTTCGGCCTCGTCCACCACCTCGCGCGCCTCGGCCTGCCGGTCCCCGCGCGCCGCGCGCGGCTCCCCCTTTTCGACCGCATCCTCACGCACTTCCCGCGCGAGGAGGCGGCTGGCGACGACCGCGGCCGCCTCGCCGCGGAGGTGGCGCGCTTTCGCGAGATCCTCGACCAGGCCGGGCCGGCTGTCCTCGTGGTCATGAACGAGGCGTTCGCCGCGACCGGCAGCGAGGACGCCGCACGCCTCGGCACCCGCGCGCTCGCGGCCCTTCTCGACCGTGGCGCGCGGGTCGTCTTCGTGACGTTCCTCGACGAGCTCGCGCGTCTCGACGCGCGCGTCGTCAGCATGGTGGCGGAGGTCGCGCCCGACGACCCGTCCCGACGCACGTTCCGCATCGCGCGGCGGCCGCCGGAGGGGACAGCCTACGCGCTCGCCGTGGCCCGCCGGCACGGCGTCACGTACGAGCTCTTGCGGAAGGCGATGGGGACTTGATCCCGGGCCTTCTCCTTCCCGGCCGGCCGTTCGTCCCGGCCCCCGTCCCTCACGCGGACGATCTCATCGCCGACCTCGGCCTCGACGTCGTGTTCGACGCGATGGGCGCGGGAGACGCGTTCGCGCGCGGCGTCGCCCGCGACGTCATCCTCACCCCGCTCGCCACAGCCGACGAGATCCGACACCGCCAAGCCGTTTTTGACGACTTCCGCCGTCATCCGGAGCTACTTTACGAGCTCGACCGCGTGGCGCAAGCCGCGATCGAAGGCGAACGGCGCTCCTACTTCGGCCTCTTCGCGCGCTCCGCGGAATCGCTCTGCCACCGCTCCCGCGAAGTCCTCGCTGTCTTCGCCGACGCCTTCGACGCGCTTCGTGCGATCGCCGAGACGCGCGCGGAGGACGTCGACTCTCCCGGCCTCCGCGACCTCTTCGCGACCGTCCGGCGCGACCTGGCTCCGCCCTACCTCGAACAGGTGCGGGCACTCCTTCCCGTGCTCGAGTTCCGCGCGGGCCGGCCCCCCCCCCGCCCCCCCCGGCCCCCCCCGCCGCGGGCCGCCC
>JADGHN010000123.1 GCA_019683875.1 Clostridia bacterium | reverse complement strand
CCTGCCGCCCGGGGGGCCCAACTGGGGGGGGGTGGCGCGCCTCGCCGGGGCGGCGGACGGCCGTCTCCCCGACCTCGACGGACCGCAGCGGCCGGACATCGATCTCCGGCATCCGGCCGTCCGTCGTGGGGATGGGGTGGCCGTGCGGGCAGGTGCGCGGGTCGCCCAGGAGCCCGGCGAAGCGCTCGATCACCTCCGGCGGCAGCGCGTGTTCCAACCGGTCCGCGATCTCGTGCACGCCTTCCCACGGAAGGTCCAGCAGGTCGGTCAGGAACCGCTCCGCCAGCCGGTGGCGGCGAATCAGGCCGAGCGCGACGGCGCGCCCGCGCTCCGAAAGGCTGACACCCCCGTACTCCCGATAGGAGACGAGGCCTTCCTGCGCGAGGCGCTTGAACATCGCCGTCGTCGACGCGGCGGACACGCCGAGCTCCTGCGCGACCTCGCCGGTGCCGGGGCGCCGGCCGAGGTCTTCCAGGCGGTAGATGGCCAGCAGGTAGTCTTCCATGGCCTGGCTCGGCACGGTTTCGTCTCCTCGAACTCGTTTTTTAGTTTCGTCTAAATCCAGGTCAATGTTAGCATATGAACGCGACGTGGCGATTGTCAAACGAAACGGAAGCCAAGCGGACGGAATGCCGGGCGGAGGTGCGGGCGTGCCGGGAGAAGGCCGGATTTGGGCGGTGGTCGCAGGCGGCGCGATGTCCCACGAGGACACGCTGCGGGCGCTTGCCCGCGAAGGCGCGTTTCTCTGCTGCGCGGACGCGGGATTGGATCACGTCCTGCGCCTCGGCCTCACGCCGGACCTGGCGCTCGGCGACTTCGACTCCGCGAGCGCCGAAGCCCTGGCGCGCATCCGCGAAGCGGGCATCCCCATGGAGCGCCACCCCGTGGCCAAGGACGCGTCGGACGGCGAGCTGGCCCTGCGGCGAGCCCTCGCTTCGGGAGCGCGCGAGGTCCACCTCTTCGGAGCGGCCGGCGACCGGCTTGACCAGACGCTGGCCACGGCGCTCCTCCTGCCCCGCTTCGAACGGCGAGGCGTGCCCGTCTTCGCGTACGCGCCGGGCTGGCGGTTCCGCGCGCTCGTCCCGGCGCCGGATCGGCGCCCGGTCGTCTGGCGCGTGCCGGCGCGGCCGGGCGCGACGATTTCCCTTGTGCCGTTGGACCGGCGCTGCCGGGGCGTGCACATCCGCGGCGCGGCGTATCCGTTGCGCGACGCCGTGCTCGTCCGGGAGCGCACGCTGGGCACCAGCAACGAAGCCCGCTCGAACCGCGTCGACGTCGCCGTCCGGGAAGGCGCCCTCCTCGTCCTCTGGAGCGACTGACGCGCACGGAGCGCGGCGCGGCATAGCGGCACGGGCGGCCGCGTATGGTGCGGCGGAGGGAACCGCACGTGAGCCGCTCGCTGCAAGTGATCGCCGCGGCCGCGCTCCTCGCCGCGATGGCCGGATCCGTCGTCCTCCTCTGGCCGCGCCCGCCCCGACCGCCGCATCGCGTCGCGGCCGGCGTGTACCTGGGCGAGCAGGCGGTGGGCGGCTGGTCGATGGAGCAGGTGCGCGCGCACCTTGAGCGCATTGCTCCCGAGAGCCGCGTCGCGCCGGTCGAGCCGCGCGTCGACCCGGCCACGCAGGGGTTGATTCCAGGCCTCGACGGCGTGGAGCTCGACGTGCAGGCCACGCTGGAGCGCGTTCTCCGGGCGCCGCCCAACGCGTCCGTCGCCTACGTGTTTCGGGAGATTCCGCCGAGCAAGACGCTGGCGGACCTTCCCCTGGCCCCGATCTACCAGGGCAACCCGGCCAAGCGCGCCGTCGCCGTGGAGATCAACGTGGCCTGGGGCAATGAGTGGATTCCCGGGCTTTTGGACGTGCTGGACCGCCACCACGCCAAGGCGACGTGGTTCCTCATGGGCGACTGGGCGAAGGCCAACGCCTCCTTGGCCCGTCAAATCGCGCAGCGCGGGCACGAGATCGCCAGCCACGGGTACTCGGCGGTGGACTGGGAACGGCTCGACCGCAAGGGCATCCTCGAACAGATCACGATGGCCGACCAGGCCATCCAGGCGGCGACGGGCGTCCGCCCCTTCTGGTTCAGCACGCACAAGGGCGTCGTCAACGACGAGATCCTCAAGGCGGCGCGGGAGCTCGGCCACGAGACGGTCATGTGGACGGCGGACACGGTGGACTGGATGAACCCCACCGTGGACTGGATGGTCGGCCGCGTGTTGGAGAAGGCCGGACCCGGGGCGCTCATCCTCATGCACCCGACGGAACGCACGCCGGACGCGCTGGACCGCATATTGAGCGCGCTGGAGGCGCGGGGGCTGAAGGTTCTGACCGTCGGGGACCTGCTTTCGACCCGGCGCCTGGACGTGCCGGCGGAACAAACGGCGCCGTCACGGTGAAGGCGCTTGCGAACATGTGTTCGGTGTGATACGGTGAGCCTCGGGGGGCGCGCCGGTGAACGCCGAACCGCTTTACGCCAAGACGGCCATCAACCGGGTGGACAACATGCCCTTCCGGTGGTCGCTCAATCCGTATCGGGGCTGCGCTCACAGCTGCCTCTACTGCTATGCGCGCGTCACGCATGAGTATCTGGGGCTGAATGCCGGAGAGGACTTCAACCGGCGGATCTTCTTCAAGGAGAACGTGGTGGAGGCGCTGGAACGCCAGCTCCAAAGCGGCAGGTGGCGCGGGGAGTCGGTCGCCCTGGGCACGGCCACCGATTGCTATCAGCCTCTGGAGGGCCGCCTGCGCCTCACGCGCCGCGTGCTGGAGACGCTTCTGGCGCACGGCATTGCGGTGAGCATCACCACCAAGTCGCCCCTCATCCTGCGCGACTTGGACTTGCTAAAGGAGCTGGCCCGAGGGCCCGGCGTCGTCGTGCACTTCAGCATCGGCACGCTGGACCCGGACGCCTGGCGCTTCCTTGAGCCGGGGACGCCGCAGCCCAAGTACCGGTTGCGCGCGCTGGCGCGGCTGCGGTCGGAGGGCATCCGCGCCGGCATCCTCATGGCGCCCATCGTGCCGCGGCTGAACGACGATTCCCGGCAACTGGAGGCCGTCGTGCGCGCGGCGGCCGCGTGCGGCGCCGCGTTCGTCGTGCCGCTCGCGCTCCGGCTGCCGCACGGCGCGCGGGAGTGGTTCTTCGAGCGGCTGCAGGCCGAGCGGCCGGATCTCGTCCCGTTCTATCGCACGTTTTACGCGACGGACAACGCGCCGCGGGCCTACGTCAACGCCTTGGAGGCGCGCGTGCAGAAGCTCTGCTCACAGTACGGCGTCGGGGAGCGGAAGGCACCGGGTCGGAGGCCCGTCACACGGCAGGCGTCGCCGGCCCGGCGGGCGTCGGCGGGCCCTGCCGCCTCCGCAATTCGGCCGCCCGTGCAGCTCCGCCTCGACTTCGCGTGACCACGCGGCTTCACGCGCGCAGCGCCTCGAAGTTCTCGCGGGCCACCTCCGCTTCGGTCCCGTCGTCCAGTTCGATGCGCGCGGTCTCGCTGAGCACACCGCTCGGCAGTGGCCGCGCGGCCGCCCAACCGCGGAAGCGTCCCCACCGGCCGGCGTGCCGCCCGGCCACCACGCGTACGGGCTCGCCCTCCTCCGCGTCGCCCTTGACGAGGAACAGCGGCCGCGGCGGCACCGTCTCCGGGCTCGCGACGACCACCTCCGGCGGCAGCGCGCCCGCGCGCACGTGCGCCACCGGGTTCACCGTCACGAGGCAATCCGCCGCCCGTTCCAGCGCTGCCCACACGGCCTGCGCCATGGCCGCGCCGGAGGCGCCCTCCGTCAGCACCACGGCCACGTCGCCGCCCGCAGACGCCCGCCCCGGCTCCTGGGTCCAGACGTCCGGGTCGGCGGAACCGGCGACGATCGCCGCCACGCCGTGCCGGCGCGCCGCCGCCCACGCGCCGGCGCCGAGCTCCCCGCGTAGCGCGACCACGCATCCTTCGTGCGCGGCGGTGATGGGCTGGCCGTCCGCCAGCACACGCAGCGGCCCCCAGCGCAGCGGGCCGCGGCCGAGCACGCCCCAGACGCGCCATCCCTCCGTGCGCACCGTCACGGACGATGCCCCCACCGCCGCGACGTCGCCGGGGTAAGCCGCCGCCATCCGCGCGATCGTGCTGGGCCGCACGATGTACACGGCCCCCGTCTGAGGGTCGATCCGCTCGACCCGGCCGTCGGCCGGCGAATAGACGACGTCGCGCGAAAGATAGGACGCCTCCGCCGCCAGCACGGCCCCGGCCTTGACCTCGTCGCCCTCGCGGCACCGGAGGCAGCGCACGGCCGCGGCCGGAGGCAGCTTCAACCGGCCGGCCACGTCCACGACCTCCACGGGCGAAGCCGACTGCGCGTCCTCGCGGACGATCAGCTGCCCCGCCGCCACCGACAGCCACTCGACCTCGCCGGTGATGGGGCTCTTCGCCCAGCGCACCTCCCGCAGCCGCCCCACTTCCGCGCGCGCGACGGGATCGTGCGTCCGCACGCGGTCCCCCACGCGGACCAGAAACACGTCCGCGTGACGCTGGGGATCCCAGGCGGTGAGGCCCAGCTCGCGCCGCACGTCGATGAAATACGGCGCGCCGGCCACCATCTCGACTTCCGCGACGACGTCGTCCGGGTGGACGCGGTCCCCCGGCTGGACGAACACGCGACCTTCCGCCGCCAGCGATCGCACGTGCTCAAACGGCCCTGGTTCCATAAGCGGGCGCACGTACGTCACGCCGGCGCACCCCCCTCCTCCGTCGCGACGCCACCGGCCGCCGCCCGTGCCTCCGTGCGTGCGCCCGGCAGCGCCCCCACCACGTCCAGCCAATGGCGTACCGCTGGCGGCTTCTGCAGGCCGGGCGGCACCGGCCGTCCCCGCCCGTCGGCCACCAGCCCCAC
>JADGHN010000122.1 GCA_019683875.1 Clostridia bacterium | reverse complement strand
TTCGCGCTCGCCATGCTTCTCGGGGTGGGGGTCGGGATCGCGCTCGGGCTCAGGCCGAGCCTGGAGCGCGCGTTCGGCGCGTGGCTCACGGTGGCGCTCACGGTGCCGGCGCTCTGTTACGCGATCGTCGCCTTCATGGTGCTCGGGCTCTCCGAAGCGGCGACGGTGACGGCGATCGGGGTGACGACATTCCCGTCCGTGGCGATCAACGTGATCCAGGGCGTGAGGGCGCTCGACCCGTCGCTCGACGAGATGGCCGAGGTGTACGGGTTGCCGGCGCGGGTGCGCCTGCGCCGCGTGCTCTGGCCGCAGATCGCTCCGTACGTCGTCGCCGCGGGGCGCTTCGGGTTGGGCAATGCGTGGAAGATCGCGCTGTTCGTGGAGTTGCTCGGACGCTCCAGCGGGGTCGGCTACATGCTGTACTACTGGTTCCAGCTGTACCAGATGAACCAGGTCTTCGCCTGGACGGCGGCGTTCACCCTCGTCATGATCGGGATCGAGATGGCGCTCTTCCGCCCGCTCGAACGCCGGCTGTTCCGGTGGCGCGCGCGTGCGGCCGCGCACTGATCCGGGGAGGGGATGGCGGTGCTCGTCACGCTGCGGGCGGTGTCGGTCAGATACGCGACGGAGGCGGGCGTCACCTGGGCGCTGCGCGACATCGAACTGCGCGTCGAGCGCGGGCAGTTCGTCTGCCTGGTGGGCCCCTCGGGTTGCGGCAAGACGACGCTCTTGAAGGTGGTCGCCGGACTCGTGAACCCGACGTCGGGCGAGGTGGCGCTGGACGGCGCCGGTCGCCTGCGGCTGGGCTACGTGTTCCAGGAGCCGCGCCTCCTGCCGTGGGCCACGGCGCTGGAGAACGTGACGCTGCCGCTGATCGACGGGCGGTACGCCCTCGCGTCGCGGGAGGAGGCCCTGCGCGCCGGCGCGGAGTGGCTTGACCGAGTGGGGCTCGCAGGGTTCGCGGACCACTTCCCGGACCAGCTGTCCGGCGGAATGCGCCAGCGGGTGGCGCTCGCGCGGGCGTTCGCCATCCGCCCGGACCTGCTCCTCATGGACGAGCCGTTCGGCTCGCTCGACGAGCTGACCGCCCGCCGCATGCGTCAGGACCTGGCGGCGATGTGGGCGTCGTCGGGGGCGACGGTCCTGTTCGTCACGCACAACGCGACCGAGGCGGCATTCCTCGCCGACCGCATCGTCGTGCTGTCCCCCCGTCCCGGCCGGGTGGTGGGGGAGATCCGACCGGACCTGCCGCGGCCCCGCCGCATCGACGACCCGGCCCTGTTCGAGGTGGCCGCGGCGGTGTTGCACCGGCTTGAACAGGCGGCGGAACGGGGCGACGGTCATGCCGTACGCTGATCTGCGCGCGTTTCTAAGTGCGCTGGAGCGCATGGGGCGGCTGCAACGGATCACCGCCGAGGTGGACAAGGACTGGGAGCTGGTGGCGGTCGCCCGTCACTATTTCCAGACCGTTCCGGAAGACCGGCGAAAGGCTCTGTTCTTCGAGCGGGTTCGTGGATACGACATCCCCGTCGTGCTGGGCGTGCTGGGCGGTTCTCGAGCGATCTACGCCGCCGCCAACGAATGCCCGCTGGAAGACGTGGCGGAGCGCTGGCGGGCCGCGCAGGAGCGGCCGTTACCCCCGCGTGTCGTCGCCGACGGGCCGGTTCACGAGGTGGTGTACGAGGGCGACCGCGCGGACGTGACCATGCTGCCGGTGCCCGTGTGGACCGTCGGCCAGGACCCCGGACCGTATCTCACCGCGCCGTTCGTCATCACGAGGGATCCGGAGACCGGCGTGCAGAACGTGGGCACGTACCGCATCTGGTGCAAAGAGCCGCGGAAGCTGCTCATGAACATCAGCTTCAGCCACGACGGGCGCCGCCATGTCGAGGCGAACAACACGGCCGGTCGCCCGACGCCGGTCGTGATCGTCCTGGGCGCCGACCCGTCGATCGGCCTTGCCTCTGTCGCAAAAATCCGGTACGGCGTCGACGAGCTGGCCGTGGCCGGCGCCGTCCGCGGCGAGCCGGTCGAGGTCGTCCGCGCGCGCACGGTGGACCTCCTTGTGCCGGCGACGGCCGAGATCACCATCGAAGGGTGGATTCGCCCAAACGAGACCGAGGAGGAGGGCCCGTTCGGAGAGTACACCGGGTACATCGGGAGAAAAACCCAGGGGTACGTCATCGACGTCACGGCCCTGACGCACCGGCACAAGCCCATCTTCCAGGCGTTCCTGTCCCAGATGCCGCCAAGCGAGTCCAGCCTGATCCGGGGCGCCGGCAAGGAGGTTGCGCTGCTGAAGCACCTGAAGAGCGACCTCCACATGCCCGTGAAGGACGTGCATCTCCTGGAGTGCGCCGGCAGCGCGGCCATTTTGGTGATCTCCATTCACAAGGACTACTGGGCGCGGCCCCAGGAGGTCATGTGGGGCGCGTGGGCGTACGACCCCACGCTGGGGAAGTACACCGTCGTCGTGGACGACGACGTCGACATCCGCGATCCGCAGGCCGTCCTGTGGGCCATGGCCTACCGCGTGCAGCCCGACCGGGACGTTCATGTCTTCCGAAACACCCGGGCGGTCGAGCTGGACCCTTCCGTGGCGCCGTACGGCCGGTCGAAGGCGGAGTGGCTGGCCACGCCGGCGTCCAAGCTGGCCATCGATGCGACTCGCAAGCACGAGTTTCCGCCCGTCGCCCTGCCGCCGGCCGAGCACCTGGAGGCGGTGCGCCGTCGTTGGGCGACGTACTTCCCGAACGGGGCGTGAGGTCGCGGGAGTGCGGCGGGCGCCGCTGCGCTATGATGAGAGCCGTGGGGAGGGCTTTCTCTGCGCAAGCGACTTCCCGCTCGGGCGGCGTTTGCCCAGGCTGTGTCCGTCGTCCGTCCTGAGGATCTGAACAACCAGCACTCCATCTTCGGCGGCCGCGTCATGAGCCTCGTGGACAGCATCGCGTCCCGCGTGGCCTCGCGGTTCAGCGGCCGGCCCGTCGTGACGGCCGGTTTCGACCTGATGAGCTTCGAGGCCGGCATCCGCGCGTTCGAGCGCATCCACCTCACGGCGCGGGGCACGCGCACGTTCCGCACGTCCATGGAGGTCGTCGTGCGCGTCGAAGGCGAGAATCCGCTCACGGGCAAGCGCTGGCGGACCAGCGACGCCACGCTGACGCTCGTCGCGCTCGGCGACGACGGCCGCCCGACGGAAATGCCCGAGCTGGTCCCTGAGACGGAGGAGGAGATCCGGTTGTGGGAGGGCGCCGAGCGCCGGCGCCAGCTGCGCCTTGAGGCGCCGCAGGAACCGGAGCCGGACTTCTCCAAGCACGATCCGGCGCTGTCGGCCCATCTCTGCTTCGAATCGACGACCGAGATCTGCATGCCGTCCGAGGCCAATGACCTCGGCCTCGCACGCGCCGGCTGGGTGCTTTCCATCGCCGACAAGCTGTGCGGCATCAGCGCCGCGCGCCATGCCGGCCGGCCCGCCGTCACCGCGGTCGTCGATTCCGTCCGTTTCGCGCGGCCGATCGCCGTGGGCGAGATCGTCAACGTGCGGACCTACCTCACGCGCGCCTTCCGCACGTCCATGGAGGTGCGCGCGGAGGTGTGGAAGCGCAAGACGCCGAGCGCCGCGCCGGAGCGCGTCACCACGGCGTATTACACGTTTGTCGCGATCGGGGACGACGGCCGGCCGACCCCCGTGCCGCCGCTGGAACCTCGCAGCGACCTGGACCGCGCCCTCTGGGAAGCGGCCGGCAAGCGGCGCGAGATGCGTCTCGCCGGCTTGAAGACGCTTTCCGATCCCGCCCAATGATTCGGCCGGATTCCCGCCGCTGACCCCTCATACCCGTGGCCATGCCCTCATATGAATCCTCGCAGGGGTAGACAAGACCTGCGAGGGAGCGTGAACCCATGTCCGACTGGCGGACGTCTGTCCGCGAGAACATCGTGCCCCGCTTGGCCGGACGCGTGCGCCTCGCGGTGGAATGCGCCCTCTCGCGCGCGCCGGGCGGTCCTGGCGAGGCGTGGCAGGAGATCCGCCTGCGCGCCGGCCGCCCGTTGCATGTCGTCACGGTGGCGGGCGAGGTCTGGCTGGCGCCGGACGGCCGCACGGTGACCGCGCCTGAGGACGGCCTCGTCGTCAGCGCGGAGGACATCGCGCGCACCCTGGCGCTCTGCGCAGACGGATCGATCTACGCGTGGGAAACCGAGCTGGCCCAGGGGTTCATCACGTTGCCGGGCGGTCACCGCGTCGGCGTGGCCGGGCGCGCCGTGTGGAACGGCGGGGCGGTGCGGACGATGCGGGACTTCAACGCGCTCAACATCCGCGTGGCGCGCGCGGTGCGGGGCGCGGCGCGCCCGCTCGTCCCGCACATCGACGGCCGTCTCCGCGTGCGGTCCACGCTCATCTACTCGCCGCCCGGATGCGGCAAGACGACCGTGTTGCGCGACCTGGTCCGCATCCTCTCCGACGGGGACGGCGTCGCGCCCTGGCGCGCCGTCGTGGTCGACGAGCGGGGCGAGATCGCCGCGTGCCGGGGCGGAGAGCCGCAGCTGGACGTCGGGCGTCGCACGGATGTGGTCGACGGGTGCCCCAAGCATGTCGGCATGGGGCTCGCGCTGCGCGCGCTCGGGCCGCAGGTTCTGGCCACCGACGAGATCGGCAGCGAGGAGGACGCGGTCGCCGTCCTCGACGCGGCGCGCGCCGGGGTGGCCGTCCTGGCGACGGCGCACGCCGGCAGCGTGGACGAACTGCGAAGCCGCCCCCTGTTGCACCGGCTGCTGGCCGCCGGCGTGTTCGAGCGCGTGGTGCGGCTGGTGCGAGACCCTCACCCAGGCGCCGTCGCGGAAGTGTCGCGGTGCGAACCCCACGTCGCGGGGGCTATGAGGGGACGGGCGCCGGCATGATGCTCTCCCTCTGGGGCGGGGTGCTCG
>JADGHN010000121.1 GCA_019683875.1 Clostridia bacterium | reverse complement strand
GGCGCGGCGGCCCAGCCGGCCGTCGCCTCGGTGCGCCGCTCCTGATGGAGCTGGTAGCCGAGGAAGACGTTCAGCGCAAGAAACGTCACGATCAGGAGCGACTTGGCCCTGGGCCAGTCCATCGGGGATCCACCCTCACGGCTTCCACATGGTCGAGCTCAAGAGATGCCCGTCGTAGGCGTCGACCGCCCACTCGTCGCCGTCCGCAAGGCGGATCGACCAGGCGGGCCGCAGCGCCTGGCGGCCGCGGATGGCGTTGGGCGAGAAGTACACGACGCGCATGTCCGCGATGCGCCGCTCGCTGTGCCCTCCAGGGTAGATGGAGGGCCAGGCGGCGTCGAGCGCCGCGAGCGCCTCTTCCGGCCGTATGATCTCGCGCACCGTCCCGGCCGACGGGCCCAGGATGACGCGCGCCAGGCGCCGGTAGACGGCGGGGCCGCCGCTGTCGACGACGACGCCCAGCGGACCCCCGGGTCCCACGACCGGCGTGCCGGCGACCTTCCGTGCGAACTGCACGAGAATGGAGCGGGGGAGCGGGTTCTCCGCAAGAAGCGAGCCGGCCGGGTAGCGCACGGCCAGCTGCCAGATCACGACCGGTCCCGGCCAGCCGCCGTGGCTGCCGATGAAGCGTGCGGCTTCCGCCACGGCCTGCGCCGTGCCGAAGGTGATCTCTCCCGTGCCCGCGGCCACCTCGTCGTAGGCGAGGGCCCCCGTCGGGTCGCGCCGCAGCGTGCTGCGCCCGTCGGTGAAGATCACGCCGCCGCCCTTTTCGTCGATGCGGCGGACGGCGTCGGTCTCCGCGAAGAAGGCCCGCGGCAGCGCCGCGCTTTCCGGCAGCGCCGGGTTGTCCGACAGCGGCTCCGGGGACACGGCCAGCTCCCCCAGGACGGGCGGCTGCGCCGGGACCCAGACGGTGCCCACCGTGGCCCAGGGCGCCGGCGCTGCGAGGGGCGTGACGGCCTCGCCGCCGGCCTGACCCAGCCGCGCCATGGCGTCGCGCAAGGAAGCCGGGACGTCCGGGAGCTCCACGACGCGGTAGCGGTCGAGGTTGCCGAGCGAGACCGCCTCCCGCCCCGGCCGCAGCGCCACGGACACACGCCCCGTCAGGGGCCCGTCCCCCTGCGTCCACGGGTGCCCGGCGGCCGAAGCGTACACCACGCTCCAGGGCAACGGATCGGGCCACAGGGCCTCGATGCGCGGGACGTCGGCGAGGCCCCCGGTCGCCGCCTCCGAGGCGTCCAGCGCCTGCGGCTGCACGCGCGCGATCGCATCCTTGAGAATGCGCCAGGCCTCCTGGAACGCCGGATCCTGGGGATCCGTCCAGGATCTCGCGCCCGTGCCGTCCACCCACACGATGCGCGCCGGCGCGGCGAGGTCGACGGGCGGGGCGGCCGTGCTCCCCGGAAACACGACCGGCTCCGTCCGCCTCGGCGTGGGCGTCGGAGCGCCGGACGACCACAGCACCGCCGACTGGTACAGGCTGAGCACGACGAGCGCGAACAGCAGCAGCGACTTCGCGCGCTCCGTCATCCGGTCGCCCCCGCCCGGCCGTACCCCTCGCCGACGACCGGCAGCGTGAACCAGACCGTGGTCCCGCGGTTGGGCTCGCTCTCGATGCGGATCGTGCCGCCATGGCCCTCCACGATTTCCTTCGCGATCGACAGGCCGAGCCCGGTGCCGCCGAACTCGCGGGACCTCGCCTTGTCGACGCGGTAGAAGCGCTCGAACACGCGCGGCAGGTCTTCCGGCGGGATTCCCACGCCGGTGTCGCTCACCGCGACGACGACGTCGCCTCCCTCCGCGCGCGTGCGCACGGTGATGCGGCCACCTTCCGGCGTGAAGTCGATCGCGTTCGTAATGAGATTCGTCAGCAACTGCTCGATCTTGTCCCGGTCCGCGAGCGCCGGCGGAAGGTCGCCCGTCGCCTCGCACTCCAGGCGCAGGTTCTTGCGCCGCGTGCGGCGGCGCAGCTTGTTGCAGACGTCCTCCGCCACCGCCGCCACGTCCAGCGGCCGCCGGTCCCAGAACCGCCGCTCGTGCTCCATCCGCGAAAGCTGCAGGAGGTCGTTGATCATGCGCGTCATGCGGTCCACTTCGGCGACGACGACGCTCAGGAAGCCGCGGGCCGTGGGCGGGTCGTCCAGCGCGCCGTCGATGAGCGTCTCCACGTACGACTTGATCGTGGTGATCGGCGTCTTGAGCTCATGGGAGACGTTCGCGACGAACTCCTTGCGCAGCGACTCGATCTGCTCCTGCTCGGTGACGTCGCGCACGACGATCACGACGCCGTCCACGCGCCCGTCGTCCGACTTGAGCGGCGCCAGCTGGCCCTGCAGCGCGCGGACCGGCTCGCCGGACGTCGTCTGCACGGCGGCCGCCTCCCCGGCCAGGCTCTCCGCCAGCGCCTCGGCCACCTTGGGGTCCGTCCAGATGTCCCCGAGCGGCCGGCCCAGGGCGTCGCCCGCGCGCACGCGGAGAATGCGCGTGGCCGCGGGGTTGATGAGGGTGACAACCCCGCGGCGGTCGACGGCGAGGATGCCGTCGGCCATGTACGTCAGGATGGCCTCGGCGCGCTGCTTTTCCGCGGAGATCTCGGCGAGCGTCTCCTTCAGGCGCCGGCTCAGGTGGTTGAACATGGCGGCCAGCCGGCCGACCTCGTCGCCGCTGCGCACCGTGATCTGGCGGTCGAAGTTGCCCGCCGCCAGCTCCTCGGCGCGGCGCGTCAGCTCATGGATGGGGCCGGTGATCGTGCGCGCGAGGAGTATGCCCAGCACCACGAGCACGGCCACGGCGAGCATCGTCGCGCTCAGGAGGATGCGGCGGACGTCCGCGAGCGTGGCGTACACGCCTTCAAGGGAGGCGTCGAGGTAGACGGCGCCGTGGATCTGGCCGCGCTCGCTGACCGGCACCGCCACGGTGATGTGGCGCCGCCCGCGCGGGTCCGCGTACGAACGCTCCCGCACGACGCCCTGCAGGGCGCCGTCCGTCACCTCCGGCGCGGGAAAGCGCTGGTTCGGCTGGACGTCGACGCTGCTCGCCGCGAGGACGATGTCGTCCCGGTTGACGACGACGATCTGGCTCCCCGTGCGCGTCGGCGATTCGGGGTCGCCCTCGTAGGTCTGGACGAATTCGCGCACCGCCTCAAGGTTGGGCGGGTTCTCGGCGAGGTCGTGCAGGATGACGCTCGCCGCCATGCTGGCCGTGACCTGGAGATCGTGGCGCGCCTGGCGGAGGTAGTAGTCTTCCAACGAGCGCAGGAGGAACGTGCTGATCAGCTGCATCGCCGCCAGGGCGAGGAGGAAGAGCGACACCACCAGCTTCCACTGGATGCTGTTGAGACGCCGTGCGAAGCGGGACAGCGCGACACCTCCCCGTGACCCCGTGGGCTTCTCCCTCGCGCGCGGGCCAGGGCCCGCGGACCCACGACACGCCTACGAGGCGTCGATGAGGTAGCCGACGCCGCGGCGGGTGAGCACGTAGCGGGGCTGTGACGGGTTGTCCTCGATCTTTTCGCGCAAGCGGCGGATGCTGACGTCCACCGTGCGGATGTCGCCGAAGTACTCGTAGCCCCAGACCTGCTGGAGAAGCTCCTCCCGCGTGAACACCTTGCCGCGGTGCAGGAGGAGGTGCTTGAGGAGCTCGAATTCGCGCACCGTCAGCTCCACGGGCTTGCCCCTCTTGCGAACGGAGTAGTTGGCCATGTCCAGTTCCAGGTCGCCGCACGTCAGCGTGCGGTTCTGCTCGGCGGCGTCCGCTGGCGCGCGCCGGAAGATGGCGCGGACGCGGGCGAGGAGTTCCCGCGGGCTGAAGGGCTTGGTGACGTAATCGTCCGCGCCCAGCTCCAGGCCGCGGACCTTGTCGTCCTCGGCCTCCTTCGCCGTCAGCATGATGATCGGCACCGAGGAGCGCTCGCGAATCTTCTGGCAGACGGCGAAGCCGTCCAGCCGGGGCAGCATGATGTCGAGGATGACGAGCGAGGGCTGATCCTTGTCGAAGCGGTCGAGCGCCTCCTGGCCGTTGAAGGCGACGGAGACCTCGTAGCCCTCCTTCTCCAGGTTGTACCTGAGGATGTCGGCGATGGGCCGTTCATCGTCGACGACGAGAATCCGCTCCGGCAACGTGCCTCTCACCGTCCCGCCACAGTATGGCACGCATCGGTGACATCACACAAATCCGGACGGGCGCCCATTTCGTGGCACCCGCCCGGAAATCCTGTCGACGTTCCCGTGGCCGGCGGCCGGCGCGATCCGGCCCGCTCAGCGGCCGGGAGGCGCCGTCGCCTGCGCGGAAGCGGCCCGGTCCTGCGCGGCGGCCGCGCGCCAGGGCGCGCCGTCGCGCCAGGCGGCGTATCCCGCGCCCAGCGCCTGCCGTGCCGCATCGTCCAGGGTGGCACCGTCCGCCATGCGCGCGAGCACCAGCTGCAGGCCGTGGCCGCCCCTGGCCTGCGAGAGCGCGTCGACCAGCACATAGGCCTCGCGGTAGGCGAGCGCGACGTTCGGAAGACGGTCGAACGAGCGCGAAAGTTCCCGGTACGTGTAGAGTCGCTGGTCGAAGTCGTTGGCGGGCTCGCGCCACACGAAGCCGGTGCGGCGCGCTTCCTCCCACTGCGCGACGCCTTCGTCGAACCACGCGGGGGCACGCCCCGCGACCTTGATGTCCAGCGCGAGATGCGCCAGCTCATGGGCGACGGGACCGTCTTGAGCGAACGTCCGGGCCGCCGGCGAGTCCGGCGACCAGCCCTGCGGGTCCTGCCCGAGCCACGCGGAAGGCGCGAGGACCCATACGACGCCGTGCCAGTATGCGCCCATGGGCGACGCGTCGGCCCCGAGGTGGAGATCGGCGTTCATCGTCGCTTGGTCGGGCTCGAGCACGACGGTGACGCGAGCGGGCGGATCGACGCCGAGGTCGCGGAAGACGGCCGGCGCGGTGCTCGCGGTCAGCCGTGCCACGAGCTGCGCCTCCGGCCGCAGGGCGGGCGGGTGCCAGACGCGCACGGCCGGCGCGCCGGGGCCGGCGGGGGGCACGTCGAGCCGCGCCGCGCCGCGCGCCGCCATGCGCGCCGCAGTCCAGCCCGCCGCCGCCGCGCGCACGGCCGAGTGGGC
>JADGHN010000120.1 GCA_019683875.1 Clostridia bacterium | reverse complement strand
GGGCTGGCGGGTGGGCGGAACCGGCTCGTCGGGCGCCGGCTTGGCGTCGACCGGCGTCGCGACCGAACCGGACCATGGCGCGCGATCGTCCCAGGAGAACGGTGCGGCGAAGGCCGCTCCTTGCGCCGCCGCCACAGACAGCGCCACCGCGAGGCAAAGGACGCGCGCGCTCGACCGAACGCGCATGGGCGCCACCTCCGCACCTCAGTATGCGGCGGCGCCCCCCGGCCTAGTCGCTCCGGCCGGGAACGCGTACGGAATCGTGAAGCGGGCCGCGTTCGACGAACGACGGCGGCGCCGTCATTCCCCGGCGTTGACGAAGCGCACCGTCTTCACGCGCGGGCCGTCCGCCACGGGCCCCTGCGCGACGCCGTTCACGGACAGCTCCACGTGACCGGCGTACCCGAACGTCACGCGCAGCTCGTGCTGGGCCGACCAGGTGCGCTCGTCACCGTTCTTGTACGTGGTGCCCGGGTCGATCTCGCGGCCGTCGGCGATCGCCCGGACCCAGCACGGTCCCGAGAAGCGGATGGACACCTCGACGCTCGCCGCGTGGCGCACCGTGAACACGATGTTCCCCGAGGGATCCGCGCTCCTTTCGACTTCCACGGCGGGCGCGGGTTCGGAAGGCGGCGGCTCGCTCGGCTGGAGTTCGCTCGGCGCGCGCGCATCTTCCGAGGGGACCGTCGACGCCGGGGGCGCCGGTTCGCGGCCGGACGAAGCCGGTTGGGCGTGCCGCAGGACCCACCAGCCGCCGCCTGCAAGGAACGCGGCCAGGACGATGACGACCCCGACGGGCGCGCGGCGATGGCCAAGCGCCTCGGGCCCTCCCAATCGCGTGCGAGCGTGACGGCCGCGCGCGCTCCGCTTCAAGCGCATCGCCCCGTCCGCATCCTCAGCGTCCCAGGTGCTGGCGGGCGTGGCGCGCCGCGACCCGGGCGCCGGCGGCGCCGGGGCGTCTTCCAGACCCGGCACCCGCTCGCGACGCGTGCCGAGCTGGCGGCTCGCCTCGTCTCCTGAGGCATCGTCCGGGACCGGACGGGAGGTCCGTGGCGCGTCCGGCGCGGTCTCGTCCGCCGTTCCCATCACGCGGTTGTACTCCTCAAGCAGGGCGTGGGCGTTGAGGCCGAGATACTCCGCGTACGCCCGCAGGTAGCCCTTCAGGTACACCTCGCCTGGAAACGCGGACGGGTCGGCGTCCTCCAAGGCCTGCAGGTACTTGATGCGAATCTTGGTCGCTTCCTGCACCTGGCGAAGCGTCTGCCCCATCGCTTCGCGCCGTTCCTTCAGCTTCCGGGCGATCGACTCCAACCGGTCCTCCTCCCTCCGGGTTGCCCTGCACGAGCGGGCTCGCTCCGCGAAGCTGAAGCGGTCGCGTGCCGGGCAGGCGTCCTTATGGCCGCAACCGGTTCAACAGCCGCGGGAATGGAATCGTTTCGCGGACGTGCTCAAGCCCGCAGATCCACGCGACCGTGCGCTCCAACCCCAGGCCGAAGCCGCTGTGCGGAACCGATCCGTACTTTCGCAGGTCGAGATACCAGTCGAACACCTCGATCGGCAGGCCGTGCTCCCGGATGCGCCGCTCCAGGAGGTCGAAGTCGTGGATGCGCTCGCTGCCGCCGATGATCTCGCCGTACCCCTCCGGGGCCAGAAGGTCCGCGCACAGCGCCACGCGCGGGTCGGCGGGATCGGGCTGCATGTAGAAGGCCTTGACCTCGACGGGAAACCGCTCCACGAAGACCGGCTGGTCGAACGACTCGGCGATGGCCGTCTCGTGCGGGGCGCCGAAGTCCTCTCCCCACGGGAGGTCCAGGCCCTTTTCGCGCAGGAGGTCCAACGCCTCGGCGTAGGTGATGCGGGGAAAGGGCGGGCGGACGCGCTCCAGTGAACGGGTGTCGCGCCCCAGCGTGGCCAGGTCGTCCGCGCGCCGTTCCAGCACGCGCTGCACCACGTGGGATACGAGCTCCTCCTGCAGCCGGAGGTTGTCCTCGTGCGTGGCGTACGCCATCTCGGGCTCCAGCATCCAGAACTCGATGAGGTGGCGGCGCGTCTTCGACTTTTCCGCGCGGAACGTCGGACCGAACGTGTAGACCTTGCCGAGGGCCATCGCGGCCGCTTCCGCGTACAGTTGCGAGCTCTGCGTCAGGTAGGCCTTCTCGCCGAAGTAGTCGGTCTCGAAGAGCGTCGTCGTGCCCTCCACGGCGTTCGGCGTGAGGATCGGGCCGTCGACCCGCACGAACCCGCGCTCGTTGAGGAACTCCTGCAGAGCCGCGGTGATCTCCGCCCGGATGCGCAGGATCGCCGTCTGTCGCGGCGTGCGCAGCCAGAGGTGTCGGTGGTCCATGAGAAAGTCGACGCCGTGCTCCTTGTGGGTGATCGGGTAATCCACCGAGTCCCCGACGAGTTCCACCGCGGCCAGCGACAGCTCGTAGCCTCCCGGCGCGCGCCGGTCGGCCCGCACGGTGCCCGTGACGATCACCGACGCCTCCTGGTTCAACCCTTCCGCGCGCCGGAACGCGTCCTCGCCGAGATCCTGCAGGGAACCCACGCATTGCAGGAGCCCGCTGCCGTCCCGGACGATGAGGAAGACGATCTTCCCCGAAGAACGCTTGTTGTAAAGCCAACCGCGGATTTCGACCGTCTCTCCCACATGCGCGCCGACTTCCGCGATGCGCGCGACCGTGCGTTCGCCCATCCTTCAACCTCCACGCATGTCCACAAATTCCACGCCCCGTGGTTCGGACGCCGATCCCGTCACGGGGTCGAGGGCGGCCCGGGCGGCGTCCCACCTGGCGTTCTCGCCCCGGGCGCCGTCGCGCCGGCACCGCCGGCCACCGCCTGCAATTCCTGCAGGACCTCGCCGAGGGCTTGAATCCTCTGCCCGTAGGTGGCAAAGTCGCCGGCCCGCAGCGCGTCCTGGGCCTCCTGGTACAGCTGCGCAGCCCGCGCGGCGAGCTCCTGCACCCGGCTCTGGCCGGGCGCCGGTCCCGCCGGCGGACCCTCGGGACCGGGCTGCGACGGCGCCACGCCCTCGCCGAAGATGCTGGCGAGCGCCTGCTCCAGGGTGGGCGCCATCGCAACCTGGTTATCGTAGGCGACGATCACGCGTTGCAGTCTCGGCAGCGGCGAGTTGCTGCCCTGCAGGTACAGCGGCTCCACGTACAAGAGGGAGTCGCGGATCGGGATGACGAGCAGGTTTCCGCGCGACGCCTGAGACCCCTGCTGGTTCCACAGCGTCAGGGACTGGGAGATCTCCGGCGTGGAGCTGATCGTCGACTCCACCTGCTGCGGCCCCAGGACGTTCTTGTCCTTCGGGAAGAGGAACGCGATCAGCTGGCCGTAGTGGTCCGGGTCGGACCTCGCCCCGAGCCAGGCCACCATGTTCGTGCGGTCTCGCGGCGTGTACGGCCGCAACAGGATGAACTCCGGCCGCGACTCGCCCGGCAGCTCAAGGATCGCGTAATACGGCTCGACGTCCTGCGCCGCCTGGCCGACGATCTCCTTGGCGACCTGCCACAGGTCCTCGCGGTTGTAGAACACTTGGGGATCGGTCATGTGGTACTTCGCGTACATCTGCCCCTGCACGTCGAACAGGTACTCCGGGTAGCGCAGGTGGGCGCGCAGATCCGCCGGCATGTCGGACAAGGGCCGGAAGAGGCCAGGGAACATGGCCGCGTAGGCGCGGATCAACGGGTCCGACGGATCCGCCACGTAGAAGCGCACGTCGCCGTTGTACGCGTCGACGGTCACCTTGACGGAGTTCCGGATGTAGTTGAAGCCGTCCGCCGCGGGCTCCGCGTACGGGAAGGCGCGCGTCACCGTGTAGGCGTCCTGGATCCAGACCAGCCGGCCGTTCGAGATGACGATGTACGGATCCTTGTCATACAGGAGATACGGCGCGATGCGCTCGACCCGGCTGGCGATGTCACGGTAGATGAGGGCCCGGCTGTCCTTGGTCAGGGCCGTGCTGAAGAGCACGTTGTAGCTCTGCACGTCCAAAGAGAACGCCAGGCGGTTCAGGATCGGCCCGATCGGCACCCCGCCCGTCCCGCGGTATCGAGTGTAGGCGTTGGTCTCGCCCTTCGGGTAATCGAACTCGGTCTCCCTTGTCCCGACGATCACGTAGTCCTTGGTCAGCTCGCCGTAGTAAATCTCCGGCCGTTCGACGCGCAATTCCGGCACCTGCGCCTCCGGCGGCACGTCCTGCACCCAGAAGCGCGGGAAGCCGTCCGCCGCGACGTCCGCCGCGGGGCTGGCCGCCACGCCGTACCCGTGCGTGTACTTGATGTGGCGGTTGATCCACGTCTGGCCGGGGAGCCGGTCGTAGTTGATCTCCCTCGCGGCCAGCAGCACCTGCTTGAGCTGGCCGTCGATGGTGTAACGGTCGACATCCATCTCGTCGAACTCATAGTAGGATCGCAGGCCCTGTAGCTGCTGATACGCCTGTCCGAGAACCCGCCAGTCCCACAGGCGGATGTTGGCGATCGTCGGGTTCCGCATGGAGACGTCCTCCGCCGTGAGATCCTCCACGGCTGGGAACGGGCTTTGCCGGATCGCATCGAGCCCGTAGGCGCGCCGGGTGAAGGTGATGTCGTAACGGATGTACGGCGTCTCGCGCGCGATCTCGTTCGGGCGGACGACGAACTCCTGCAGCAACGCCGGCCACGCCGTGCCGAGGAGGACGGACGCGGCGCCCAGCGCGAGGACTCCGTAGGCCATGGCCCGCAACGCCGGGCGGAACGCGTTGACGGCGGCGATGCCCGCCACGACGAGCGAGATGGCCGTAAGCACCCGCAATGCGGGGAGGACGGCGTGGACATCGGTGTATCCCGCGCCGAAGGTGGCACCGCGCGTCGAGTAGACGAGCTGGTCCGCTGCCAACGCATATCCCCACGCCTTCAGGAGGAAGAACGCCGCGACCAGCCCGGCGAGATGCGCCCGCGCCCGGGGGTGGAGCTGGACGCGGCCGGCGAAGTACTGGACGAAGCCGCCGACGAAGTACAGGCCGCCCGCCAGCACCGCGTTGAAAAAGAAGAGCGAGCTCAGGCTGTGATAGACCAGCAGCCAGAACGGCAAGCGGAACACGTAGAAGCCGGCGTCCCGGTGGAACAGCGGATCCGGGGCGCCGCCGTACGGCTGGGCGTGGAGGAAACG
>JADGHN010000119.1 GCA_019683875.1 Clostridia bacterium | reverse complement strand
ACAAACGCGTGAGGGGACGCTCGCGTGGGCCGTTACACGATCGGTCAGGTGGAACGCAAGACGGGCCTGTCCCAGCGGCAGATCCGCTACTACGAGCTGAAGGGCATCGTCCGGCCCGAGCGGACCGCAGGTGGCCACCGGCTGTTCTCGGAGGACGACGTCGCCCGGCTCCAGACCCTGGCCTCGTATCTTTCCCGCGGGTACACGCTGGCGCAGGCGCTCGACGCGCTGCAGGCCCGAAGCGTCCGGCGCCGCGTCGACGACCTCCCCGCCAAGGAAGGCTTCGTGCGGCCGGAGACGCCGAGCCTGTATCCGCTCGTGGGGCGCGACCAGTTCCTTCGCCGTTTGCGGGAGAGGGAGCGCGACAATGACCATCGCCCGCACCGCTGACGACGTCCGTCGCCTGGTCCGCGATCTCGACGTCAAGTTCATCCGGCTGCAGTTTTCGGACATCCTGGGCGTGATCAAGAACGTCGAGATCCCGGCGAGCCAGCTCGACAAGGCGCTGTCGAACGAGATCATGTTCGACGGCTCGTCCATCGAAGGCTTCGTCCGCATCCAGGAGTCCGACATGTACCTGCGTCCCGATCCCACCACGTTCGCGATCTTCCCGTGGAAGGAACGGGCCGGGGCCACGGCTCGCCTCATCTGCGACGTGTACCTCCCGAACGGCCAGCCGTTCCCCGGCGACCCGCGCCACGTGCTGAAGCGCGTCGTCGCGCGGGCGGCGGAGATGGGGTACACGATGAACTGCGGGCCGGAACCCGAGTTCTTCCTCTTCCTGAAGGACGCGCAGGGCCACGCGACGACGCAGACCAACGACCAGGCCTCGTACTTCGACCTCGCTCCGATCGACAAGGGCGAGTCCTGCCGCGCCGACATCGTGACGACGCTGATGGAGATGGGGTTCGAGGTCGAGGCGGCGCACCACGAGGTCGCCCCCGGCCAGCACGAGATCGACTTCAAGTACGCGGAGGCGGTGCGCACCGCCGACAACATCGCCACGTTCCGCTTCGTCGTCCGCACCGTGGCGGAACAGCACGGGCTGCACGCCACCTTCATGCCGAAGCCGGTGCGCGGCATCAACGGGTCCGGCATGCACCTGCACCAGTCGCTGTTCCGCGGCGACCAAAACGCGTTCTACGACCCGGACTCCCCGGACGGGCTGAGCTCCGTCGCCAAGCAGTACACGGCCGGCATCCTCGCGCACGCGCGCGCGTTCACGGCCGTCACGAACCCGCTCGTCAACTCGTACAAGCGCCTGGTCCCGGGCTACGAGGCACCGGTGTACATCGCGTGGTCGAACGGCAACCGCAGCCCGCTGGTCCGCGTCCCGGCCAAGCGCGGCCTGTCCACGCGCATCGAGCTTCGCAGCCCCGATCCCAGCTGCAACCCCTACCTCGCCCTGGCGGTCACGCTGGCCGCCGGCCTGGACGGCATCGAGCGCGGCCTCACGCCGCCGGAACCGCTTGACCGCAACATCTACCACATGTCCGAGGAGGAGCTCGTCGAAGAGGGCGTCGACCGGCTTCCGGCCTCGCTGGAAGAGGCGATCGCCGCGCTGAAGAGCGATCCGCTGATGCGGGAGACGCTGGGGGAGCACGTCTTCGAACGGTTCATCGAGGCGAAGACGATCGAGTGGGACCTCTACCGCACGCAGGTCCACCAGTGGGAACTCGACCAGTACCTGCGCGCGTTCTGAGCGCGCCGGGCGCGGGCAAGCCGGCTCGCACACGAACGGGGGAGGCGCGAAGCCTCCCCTTTTGCGTTCGCCTGGTAGGTCTTGACGCCGTCCCCGTTGCGCCGGCGTCTTGTCCCATCAAAAGAGCCGGACCAGCCCGATCACGCGGCCGATGATCGTCGCGTCCCGGGTTCGGATGGGCTGCAGCCGGCTGTTCTCGGGCTGGAGCCGGATGTGGTCCGCTTCGCGGTAGTACCGCTTCACGGTGGCCTCGTCCCCGATCAGGGCCACGACGATGTCGCCGTTTTCCGCCGTATCCTGCTTGCGGACGATGACGCGGTCGCCGTCCAGGATCCCGGCGTCGATCATGCTGTCGCCCCGCACCTCGAGCATGAACACTTCGCCGCCGCGCACCCAATCCTCCGGAAGAGGGAAGACGTCCTCCACGTTCTCCTCGGCGAGAATAGGGGATCCTGCCGCGACGCGGCCCACGACCGGCACCTCGACGACGCGCGGTGACGGGATGGGCTCCGAGGGTTCCGCATCGTCGAGGACCTCGATGGCGCGGGGCTTGCTCGGATCCCGCCGCAGGTATCCCTTGTCCTCAAGGCGAGCCAGGTGGCCGTGCACCGTCGAACTGGACGCGAGGCCGACGGCTTCCCCGATTTCCCGGACCGACGGGGGATAGCCGCGTTCCCGAATCCGCCGTTTAATAAATTCGAGAATTTCACGCTGGCGGCGAGTCAGTGTCTCGGCCACGAAGCCACCTCCTGGAATTCGCTGGTTGAAGTATAGCACGAGGATCGGAGCGATGCAAACAATTGTTCGGTCGACGGCGCCTCGACGCGGCGGACCTGGTCCTGTACGTCAAGAGCGGTTGCCATCTCTGTGAAGAGGCCCGAACGCAGCTCGCGATGTCGGGCCTCCAGCCGAGGGAAATCGACATCATGACGTCCCTGGAGCTGTTCGGGCGGTACCGCCACCGCGTGCCGGTCCTGGCGACGGCGCGAGGCCGAGTGTTGCTGGAAGGCCGTTTCGACGACGCCGCCGTCCGCCGTCTCCGCAGGTGGGTGATCGGCTCGCGCAGCCCGATCCATGGAACCGACGCTTGACACGAACGCCTGTTCGCCGTACCTTATGAATACGAACACGTATTCGGGGGTGCGGTCATGGTTCGCGGTCGGCGCCGGTTTCGATGGAGGCCCGCACGGATCCTGGGTCTGCTGGCGTTTTTCACCCTTTGGTGCATGCTGCCCGCCGTGCTGCATGCCGACCCGCAACCGGCGGCAGCCCGCATC
Source organism: Clostridia bacterium (assembly GCA_019683875.1). NCBI lineage: Bacteria > Bacillati > Bacillota > Clostridia > Clostridia bacterium. Next base: position 2,190 of record JADGHN010000119.1, on the reverse strand, counting down.
GATCGCGCGCAGGTCGCAGCCCACACGATCGCACCGCCCAAGGCGAGTCGCCGTCCGGTCGTCGAAGATGGCGTCATCATCGTGCAGCCCGGCGACACGTTGTGGACGCTGGCCAGCCGGCTCGCGCCGGACGAGGACCCGCGCGCATGGATCGCGGACGTTCGCCGCGAGAACCACCTGAGCACGGTGGTCATCAAGCCCGGCCAGCGGCTGCGCCTGCCGGTGGGTCCGCGTTCGAGGTGAGAGGCGTGGTCATGATCGCCGGCGCAGTCACCGCGGCACTGCGCCGCCTGTAACGAGTCGACGACCCATCAAGTCGGACGCCGCCTTTGCCGCCGGCCTGCAATTCGGGCCTCGGTCTCTACTTCCGATAAGATACATTATGTGAACTCGAAAGCGGCAGCCGACGGGCCGATTAGACAAGGGCCGGGAACAATTCCCGGCCCAACTTTTCCCCTAATTGGAAGGTGTTGCCGATTGATCGTCGAGACCGTCCGTCATGCTCGGGACGTTGACGCCGACTTTCGGGCCCGACCGTTCCGCGCTTCCGTCGCCGTCACGCAGGACGGTGTGACCCTTGGCCTCGTGAGTCCCGGCGAGGCGCTGACGATCCGCCTGGACCCCGCACAGGCCCATGACCTTCTGGCGCGTCTCGAACTCTGGGTGCGTCGCGCCCCCCGGGCCCAGCGTCGCGTGCGGAGGATGCTGTCGCAAGCGTGACCGCCACCAGGACGCGAGGAAGGACCGCCCGGGTACCCGAGGCTTGACCCTCTCCGTTTTGCCGCTCCTAGGTGCCGGAGGTATTACCAAATATGGCATGATCTGCCATTCCTCGGATTTCGTCGGCCGTCCATGCTTTCGTGGAGGGCGTGCGCCGCCGGCGAGCTCCCGCGCGGACCTCCTCCGGGTCGAGGGCGCCGGGGCTCCCGCGGGGGACCAGGGCGTACATGTAGCGACCGATGCGGACGCGCGCGAGCACCTCCACCCGGGAACGGCGCTCGCCGGCGCGGTGGGGCCGCCCGGTGCCGCGCACGACGTCGTACCCCAGCTGTGCGGCGAGCTCCAGTAGCATCAACACCATCCGCCGGCGGTAGTACGCACGCGCGTACCGGGCCAGGCTCACCTTGTCCGTGGAGGGGAAGTGGTACAGGTACTGCGCCGGCTCCATCATCGCGTCACGCACCGGCCGCCCCCCTCTCTGGCGGCGGCTGCATGTCGGCCGGCCAGAACGCCGGGGGAACGGGGCGCCGGCGGCGCGGCATTTGCTCCGCTTGCGCGTCCTCCAGCGCCTCCAGAAACTGCACGTACTGGCGCTCGGTCGTCGGGAACTCCACCGGCCGAATCAGCTGGTACGTGTCATAGATGCCGTAGAACTGCGTGGCCGTCCTCCATGGGACGCGCCGGCTGCCCTGGTAGACGCCGCTGCGCGCGTCGAAGACGTCGTACCGGAACCCCCATCGGGTTTTGTGGCAGTCCACGAGGACGTCCAGGTTCGCGCGCACCCGAACGTCGACCTGGTGCGCGATGCTCTGCGACGTGAGAATGAGAGGCATGCGCAACTTGCGGAGGTACATGAGGAACTGCGTGAAGTAGATCTGCTGCCGACCGGCGTAGGTCCGGCTGTCCAAGTTCTGGTGGATCTCGTCGAAGATGACCCAGCCGCCCCCGGCCCGCGCCAGCTCCACGAAGTCCTCCTCCGACTGCAACAGGCGCACATGGAAACCCGGGTTGCGCTGGGCGTGGCGCGCGAAATACTCCGGCCTGAGCGCCAGGTTCGCCATGACCGGCGCGCCGCCGGCCAGCAGCGCATACCGCCATGCCCAGATGCACGCGCCCAACGTTTTCCCGGACCCCATGGGGCCCTGAAAGCCGATGATCATGCGTCACACCCGCTTTTCGCGTGTCGCCGTGGCCGACAAGCCCACGAACTTGTTGAAGAGCGCGATGCTGTCAATCGCCTGCAAGATCGGGCCGACGTCGCCCGTCATGGAGCGGTAGCGGAGCACCGCGTCGATCAGGGGCTGATACCGCTTCTCGGACCCGCCCAGCTGGTCGAGGAGCGTCAGCGCCATGGCCTGCGCCGGCGTGAGGGCGACCAGGTGGGCTTCGACGTAGCGAAGCGCCGCGTCGAAGTTGTTGGCCGCTCCGGAACTGTCCCATCCCCCGCCAAAGAGATCGTCCATCAGGGCG
>JADGHN010000118.1 GCA_019683875.1 Clostridia bacterium | reverse complement strand
CGCCCCCCCGGGGGGCGCCCGGGCGCGGCCGCCCCCCCGGGGGGGCGCCGCCGCCCCCCGGCGCGCGCGCCATCGCCGCGCCGCCTGATCCAGCGCGCGGCGGACGGCCGTCTCCACGGCCCGCACCGCGCGAAAAAGGCCGGCGTTGCGATGATTCGACGGCCCCGCGCCTCCGACGCCCCACACCTCGCCCGCCGCGTCGCATACCACCGCCACGGTTCGGCTGCCGCCGCCGTCGACGCCGACCACCCACGCCTCCATGCGCCACCCCCGACGAGGTTCCGCCGCGTGCCCGCCGGCGATCCGCTCAAGGTCCTCGAGCAGCTTGGGAATCTCGAGGAGCCGTCAGCCGGCGGAGAGCCGCACGACCGTCCGCCCGCGCATCTGTCCGCGAAGGATGCGTCCGAGGGCCTCCGGTAGGCCGTCGAGATCGACCTCGTCCGACGCGATCGCATCCAGAGCCGGCGGCTTCCACTCGCCGGCGAGCCGCTGCCAGATCGCGCGACGCCGCTCCATCGGGCAATAGGCGGAGTCCACGCCCAGAAGGCTCACGCCGCGCAGGATGAAGGGAAACACGGTCGACGAGAACGGGGCGCCGCCGACGTTGCCCATGAGCGCCACCGTGCCCCAGGGCTTCGTCGTGCGGAGGATGTACGCGAGCGTGTCGCCGCCGACGGTGTCGACGGCGCCGGCCCACCGCGCCTTCTCCAGTGGGCGGCCGGGACCGGACGTCTCGGCGCGGTCGAGGACGGCCGAGGCACCCAAGCGCCGCAGGTACTCGTGCTCGGCAGTCTTGCCTGTGCTGGCCACCACCTCGTACCCCAGCTTGGCGAGCATGTTCACGGCCAGCGAGCCCACGCCGCCCGTGGCGCCGGTCACGAGCACAGGTCCCGCCCCTGGCGTGAGCCCGTTCTCCTGCATCCGTTGGATGGCCAGGGCCGCCGTGAATCCGGCCGTGCCAAGCGCCATCGCCTCCCGCAGCGTCAAGCCGGCCGGCAGCGGGAGAAGCCAGTCGGCCGGGACGCGGGCGAACTCCGCGTAACCCCCGAAGTGCGACACGCCGAGGTCGTAGCCCGTCGCCAGGACGGCGTCGCCCGCGCGAAAGCGCGGATCCGAGGACTCCACCACGGTGCCCGCGAGGTCGATGCCGGGCACCATGGGGTACGCGCGCACCACCTTGCCGTCCGGGAGCGTGGCCAGTCCATCCTTGTAGTTCACGCTGGAATACGTCACCCGCACCGTGACCTCGCCCGGGGGCAGCCGGTCGGGGGTCAGGCGGGTCAGCCCGGCGCGGAAGCCCTCTTCCGTTGACTCCACGAGGTAGGCTCGGAACGTCTCCACGGCCGCATCCTCCTCCTGGACGTGTCATTCGCGACCGGGCGGCCGGCTCCTCGGGGCGCGCCGCACGCCGCGCGCCGGCTCCCGAACAATGCGCCTCACACGCCCCACGCGTTGCCGCGGTACCCCGGGTGCGCAAGGGGCGCTCCGCTCAGGGCCCGTTCCAGCCCTTCGGCGATGGCCGCGGCGGCCTGCTCCGTCTCGATCAGGAACGCGTCGTGACCGTGGGGGCTGCGGATCTCCCGGTACTCCGCCGGGTATCCCAGGAGGCGGAGGCGCGCCTGCACCTCGCGCACTTCGGCGGCCGTGTAGAGGATGTCGCTGTCGATGCCGACGGCGAGCACCGAGGGCAGGCGGCCGCGTTCCGCCGCGGCCGCCCGCCGCTCGGCGCCCTGTGCCGCGTAGCGGTCCGCGTCGAAGAGGTCCATGGCGCGCGTCAGGTAAAGGTAGGTGTTGGCGTCGAAGCGTCGCACCAGCTTCTCTCCCTGGTAGTGGAGGTAGCTCTCGATCTGGAACCGCAGGCCGGACGGTCGCCCGGCGGAAGCTTGCGTGGCGTACGCGCCGAGCCGTTCGGCGACCGGGTCGGCGCCGGGCGGCACCTCGGCCCGCCCGTGGCGCAGCCAGAAGCTTTCGCCGCTCCGGTAGGTCGTCATCGCCAGCATGCGCGCGATGGCCAGCCCCCGCGCCGGGCCGTCGCCGGGGGGATAGTCGCCGCCGGCGAAGTCCGGGTCCAGCAGGATCGCCTGCCGTCCCACCTCGTTCCACGCGATGGACATGGGCGACGTCGCCCACGGCGCGGCCATGACGACGGCGCCGCCGATGCGGTCCGGAAAGAGCAGCGCCCATGCGAGCGCCTGCATGCCGCCCAGCGAACCGCCCACGACCAGCGCGAGCCGCTCCACGCCGAGGGCGTCGAGCAGCCGCGCCTGTGCTCGCACCATGTCGCCCACGGTGATGACGGGAAAGCGCAGGCCGTAGGGGCGGCCGCCCTCTGCGGGACTTCCCGGGCCGGTCGAGCCGCGGCAGCCGCCCAGCACGTTCGAGCAGATGATGAAGTGCCGGTCGGGGTCGAGCGCGCCGCCCGGACCGACGACGCCCGCCCACCAGCCGGGCGCGTCGCTGTCGCCGGTGAGGGCGTGGCAGACCAGGACGGCGTTGCCCGCGCCGCCGTGCGCGTGCGGGTCGTAGGCGCCCCACGTCTGATAGGCGATGTCGACCGGGCCGAGGCGGGCGCCGCTCTCCAGGGCGAATTCGCCCGGCCCGGCGACGCGCTGGACATGCAGGTCCGCGGGGAGCGCGCGCCGGCCCGCGCCGCCCCCCGCGCACGCGACCCCGGCGGGCGGGTTCACGCCGTCTGCGCCTGCCCCACGGCCCGGAGCGCCTGGTCGAGATCGGCGATGATGTCGCGGACGTCCTCCAGGCCGACGGACAGCCGGATCATGTCGGGCGTCACGCCGGCCTCGGCCTGCTCCGCGGCCGTGAGCTGCGAGTGCGTCGTCGACGCCGGGTGGATGATGAGCGACTTCGCGTCGCCCACGTTGGCCAGGTGGGAGAAGAGCCGCACGCGGTCGACGACCGCCTTGGCCGCCTCGTAGCCGCCCCTGACGCCGAACGTGAGGATGGCGCCCTGCCCGTCCGAGAAGTAGCGCTGGGCGCGCGCGTGATCCGGGTGCGTCTTGAGGCCCGGATAGTTCACCCACGTCACGCCGGGGTGTTCGGCCAGCCACTCGGCGACCGCGAGGGCGTTCTCCGAATGGCGCTTCATGCGCAAACCGAGCGTCTCCAGCCCCTGCAGGAAGAGGAAGCTGTTGAAGGGCGAGAGGCACGCGCCGAGGTCGCGCAGGAGTTGCACGCGCGCCTTCACGATGTACGCCGCCGGGCCGAACGCTTCCGTGTACACGACGCCGTGGTACGTCGGGTCCGGCTGCGTCAACTCGGGGAATTTGCCGCTCGCCGCCCAGTCGAAGCGGCCGCCGTCGACGATCACGCCGCCGATGGCCGTGCCGTGGCCGCCGATGAACTTCGTCGCGGAGTGGACGACGATGTCGGCCCCGTGCTCGAACGGCCGGAAGAGCGCCGGCGTGAGGAAGGTGGCGTCAACGATCAGCGGGATGCCCCGCCGGTGCGCGACGTCCGCGATCGCCCGAAAGTCCGGCACGTCGAGCTTCGGGTTGCCGATCGCCTCGATGTACACGGCCTTCGTTTTGTCGTCGATCGCGCGGGCGAAGTTCTGCGGGTCCGACGGGTCGACAAGCTTGACCCGGATCCCGAGGCGCGGCAGCGTATGGACGAAGAGGTTCCACGTCCCGCCGTAGAGGCTGGTGGCGGAGACGATGTTCTCGCCCGCCTTCGCGATGTTGAGCACGGCGAAGGTGATGGCCGCCTGCCCCGAGGCGGTGGCGAGCGCCCCCACGCCGCCTTCCAGCGCCGCCATGCGCTGCTCGAACACGTCGGTGGTGGGGTTCATGATGCGCGTGTAAATGTTGCCCGACTCTTTCAGCGCGAAGAGGTTGGCGGCGTGCTCAGCGCTGTCGAAGACGTACGAGGTGGTCGCGTAGATCGGGACGGCGCGCGCTTTCGTGGCGGGGTCGGGCTGCTGCCCGGCGTGGACGGCCAACGTATCGAGATGGGCACCATCGAAGGTCATTGCGGACGGCCTCCTCTAGAGTGTCTAGGGTGGCCGCTGGATCTCCCCACAAAAAAACCCCTTCCGATGGAAGAGGTCGCACGCTGAACCGCGACGCAGGCCTCCTCTCATCTCGCGCGGCGTGGCCGCGCCGGAGTTGGCACCGCCACCCCGCCGCGAACGTGCCGCGCGGCGAGGCCGGTTGCCGGGCTTCATCGGGCCGTCTCCCTCCGCCTCTCTGGATAAGAGAATCCAGCGGTATTGAATTTGGCTTGAATGCTACACCCCGGGGAGCGGGGTGTCAACGACCGCGAGGCTCACCGGCGGAGGCGCGGATCGAGAAGGTCTCGCAGGCCGTCGCCGAGGACGTTGAACGCGAGCACCGCGGCGAAGATCGCCAGCCCCTCGGGCCTCTCGGGACGAAGTACGGCGAAGCGACGTACTCGTCGATCTCCGCGTGCGTCATGAAGGCGAGGATGGGTTTGTTCGACGCGCCGGAATGAAGCGACGCGTACCGGCTGGAAACCGGTTTCTTGCCCGGAAGTTTCGCATTGCATTCGTGCGAGGCGGACAAACTCCTGCTTCTCCGAAAAAGAGAGCGCGTCGCGGAAGCTTCAACAAACTTCGCCAGATCTGCCATGGGGCGAGTTCACTAGTTTGCGCATCGGCGCGCTGTTCCATGCTAACTGCGGAGGTGAATCGACTTGGCCAACAACGCGACGATGATCGGACGTCCGTTGGATCAATTGAAGTACCAGGTGACCGCGGAGCTCCTGGGGCGGCCGTTTGATTTCGAGACGGCGGAGGAGCTCGCGCCGGGCGAAGGGGGATCTTCGGCCTTCGCCGCCGCGGGACGCTCATACGAGGATCTCAAGTTCGAACTGGCGCAGGAGCTCGGCGTGCCGTTGCAGCGCGGCTACAACGGCGAGCTCACGGCGCGCCAGGCCGGCGTTCTCGGCGGCCACATCGGCGGCCAGATGGTCCGCCGCCTGATCCGTTTCGCCGAGGAGCAGCTCGCCAACGGCGCGCAACTGCCCCGGGGTTGACCTGGGCGCGGGGATGAGACGGGCGCGGCGCGCCGCGAGCTTCCTGCGGCGCGCCGCCGGCTTTGCGGGTCACTCCGGAAGCAGGTCCGCGAACACGAAGCCGTCGCGCTCGACGACTTCGCCGCGGTGGACGGCGATGCGGCGGCGGAAGATCGGGCCGTCGTACACGAACGTGTGGAAC
>JADGHN010000117.1 GCA_019683875.1 Clostridia bacterium | reverse complement strand
CCGCTCTCTCCCCCCCCGCGGGGGGGTGGGGGGCGCCGCCGCCGCCCGCATCGCCGCCAGGACGTCCACGCAGCGGCCGCAAAGCTCCGGGTGCCCGGCGTGCCGGCCGACGTCCTCGACGTAGCGCCAGCACCGCTCGCACTTCGCGTACCCGCTCGACGCGACCTCGACCGCCGCCTCGGGCGCGCTCCCCAGGCGCACTTCCGCCACGACGAGCGCCTCGGCCACGGCGTCCTCGCCCCATTCCCGCAGGAGGCGCTCCTCCGCGTCCGGCACGCGCAGCTCCACGCGCGCTTCCGCCGCCTCGCGGATCGCGCCCGACGCGCGCGCCTCCTCAAGCTTGCGCAGGATCTCGTCGCGCACGTTCAAGAGCGCCTCGACGCGCGCCGCGGTCGCCGCGTCCCGGGACGGCAGCGCCGGCCACTGCGTGAGGTGGACGCTCTCCGGCTCGCCCGGCGCCTTCGGCAGGTGGTCCCACACCTCTTCCGCCGTGTGGGGCAGGACGGGCGCGATCCACGCCACGAGCGCCCTCGCCAGCCACCACAGCGCCGAGCGCGCCGCGCGCCGCTCCGGAGACTCCGGCGCCGCCGTGTACAGCACGTCCTTGCGCGCGTTCAGGTAGAACGAGGACAGGTCGTTGACGCAGAACGTGTGGATCAGGTTGTAGACGGCCCGGAACTCGTAGCGCAGGTACGCCGCCCGCACCTCCTCCTGCACGGCCGCCGCCCGGTCCAGCGCCCAGCGGTCGAAGGTGGGAAGCGCGGCCGGGTCGACGAGGTCCCGCGCCGGGTCGAAGCCGCTCAGGTTGCCCAGCAGGAACCGCAGGGTGTTGCGGATCTTGCGGTAGGCCTCGGCCACCTGTTCGAGCAGCGCGTCGCCGATGCGCACGTCCGCCGTGTAGTCCGTCGACACCACCCACAGGCGGAAGACGTCGGCGCCGAAGCGGTTGACGACGTCGATCGGATCGACCACGTTCCCCCAGGACTTGTGCATGTGCCGCCCTTCGGCGTCGACGACGAAGCCGTGCGAGAGCACCTGCCGGTACGGGGCGCGCCCGCGCGTGGCGACGGCCGTGAGCAGCGACGACTGGTACCAGCCGCGGAACTGGTCGTTGTGGCCCTCGAGGTACAGGTCGGCCGGCCACTTCAGCTCCGGCCGGCGTTCGAGAACGGCCGCGTGGGTGCAGCCGGAGTCGAACCACACGTCGAAGATGTCGGTCTCCTTGCGGAAATCCGAGGCGCCGCAATTCCCGCAGCGCGTGCCGGCGGGCAGGATCTCCGCAGGCTCGTGGCGCCACCAGCCGTCGGACCCCTCGCGCTCGAAGAGCCGCGCCACGGCCTCGATCGACTCGTCGTTGAGCAGCGCCTCGCCGCAGGCCCGGCAGTAGAAGACGGGGATCGGGACGCCCCACACGCGCTGGCGCGAGAGGCACCAGTCGCCGCGGCCGGCGATCATCTCCCGCATGCGGCTGACGCCCCAGTGCGGGATCCACTCGACCTCGCCGGCAGCCGCCATCGCGGCCTCGCGGATGCGGTCGATGTCGGCGAACCACTGCTCCGTCGCGCGGTAGAGGACCGGGGTATGGCAACGCCAGCAATGCGCGTACTGGTGGCGGATGGTCCCCGCGGCCAGGAGCGCCCCCGCCTCGCGGAGCGCGTCGCGGATCCTGCCGTTGGCCTCGTTGACGTGCAGCCCGGCGAACGGCCCCGCAGTTTCCGTCATGCGGCCGCGGGCGTCCACCGGCACGACGATGTCCAGGCCGTAGCGCCGCCCGACCTCGAAGTCCTCGTGCCCGTGGCCGGGCGCCGTGTGCACGAGCCCCGTGCCGTCCTCCGTCGTGACGTGCTCCGCGAGCACCACCGGCGACACCCGGCCGTACAGCGGGTGGCGGTACGTGACGCCCTCAAGGTCCTTCCCGAGGAAGGACCGCGACGGGCGCGGCGCGGCTGCGCCCTCGGCGCCCTCCGCCCCGTCGCCGAGCAGGCCCGTGGCCCGCAGGGCGGCCACAGCGCGGTCCCTCGCCACGACGAGCGGGCCGGCGGCCGTCTCCACGAGCCAGTACTCCACGTCCGGGTGGACGGCGATGGCCAGGTTGCCGGGGATCGTCCAGGGCGTCGTCGTCCAGATGGCCAGGCGGCTCCCCTCCGGCAGGACGCCCCGCCCGTCGACGACGTCGAACGCCACCCAGATCGACGGCGATTCCCGTTCCTGGTACTCGATCTCCGCCTCCGCGAGGGCCGTTTCGCACTCGGGGCACCAGTACACCGGCTTGAGGCCCTTGTAGATGATCCCCCGCTTGGCCATCTCGCCGAAGACCCGCACCTGGGCGGCCTCGAAGGAGCCGTCGAGCGTGCGATAGGCGCGGTCCCAGTCGCCGAGCACGCCGAGCCGTTTGAACTGGCGCGTCATGATGTCGATGTGGCGCAGCGCGAACTCGCGGCACCTCTCCCGCACGGCCAGCGGTCCGGCCTCGTGCCAGTCCAGGCGCGCCTCCTCGATCACCCGCCGCTCGATCGGCAGCCCGTGCGTGTCCCAACCGGGGACGTACGGGGCATCCTCGCCGTTCATCGTGTGCGAGCGGACGATGACGTCCTTCAGCACCTTGTTCATGGCCGTGCCGATGTGCGCCGAGCCGCTTGCGTAGGGCGGGCCGTCGTGCAGCACGAACTTCGGCCGCCCGCGGCGCGCCTCGCGGAGGCGCTCATAGAGCCGCATCGCTTCCCAGCGCGCCTGGAACTCCGGTTCGCGCTCCGGAAGCCGCGCGCGCATGGGGAAATCCGTCTGCGGCAGGAGAACCGTCTTGCGGTAGTCCACCGGATGCCCTCCTCAAACGACAACGCCCTTTCGTCCAAAGGACGGAAGGGCGTTCCGCGGTACCACCTTCATTCCCGAGCTCCGTGCGTCGCTCGGGCGCTCTGCCGCCGTTAACGCCGGCGGCGACGTCGGCGTCTACTGGGAGGACCGGGCCGCGCCCGGCTCCGTTCGCGCCGCTGCTCCGGGGTGATCTTCCGCCGAGCCGCGGCGCCGGGCTTGCACCGCTTGGCCCGGCTCTCTGGGCTCGCGAGATTCGGCGTACTCTCCCCGTCCTCGCAGACATGTGAGGTTGCCATGGATTGTATGGATTTCAGGGCGCACCGTCAACCGCGGCAGCCCTGCGCGGCGCGCCACGGCGCGCGGCGATTCCCCGGCTGCGGTTTCCAGGGGACGCGCGGCCGTCATGTCGAATCACCTCGCAAACGTCATCCGGAGGGAGAGCGACCCGTGAGCCGTGTCCTGACGCCTTCCGACCTCTACCGCCTGCGCCTCGTCTCCGACGCGCAGATCTCCCCGGACGGTTCTCTGGTGGCGTACGTGCTGACGGAGCTGGACCGGGAGGCCGACGGTTACCGCTCCCGCATCGTCGCCGTCGACGTGCACACCGGCCGCCGCTGGGACCTGACCGACGGCCGCGCCCGCGACGACGCCCCGCGGTGGGCTCCGGACGGCCGCCGCCTGGCCTTCCGCTCCGATCGCGACGGCAAGAGGCGGCTGTACCTCCTGCGGCTGGACCCCGAAGGCAGGCCGGCCGGCGCGCCCGTGCCGCTCGACGGCGCTCCCGAAGGAGCGAGCGCTCCCGCCTGGTCCCCCGACGGGCGCCGGCTGGCCTTCAGCGCGCCCGTGGCCGACGAGGACCTGCCGCCGGACCACCCGTGGCGCGGCCCCGCCGCCGAATACGCGACTGACGCGCGCGTCTACGCGGAACCGTTCTACCGGCTGGACGGCGAGGGGTTCCGGGGGCGCCGTCGGCGCCGGATCTGCATCCTGGACCTGGCCACGGCGGCCGATGCGGCATCCGCCGGCTCCCGCATCACGGTGATCGGCACGGGGCGGCTGCCGCGCCCGGAGCAGGCCGGCCCCACGGGGCAGGGCTTCGACGACGACGAGCCGTGCTGGTCGCCCGACGGGACCCGGGTGGCGTTCACGCGCCACTACCCGCCGCGCCGGGACACGGCGCGCTGGGGCGTCACCGAGATCTGGACGGCGCCCGCGGCGGGAGGGGAGCCCTCGCTCGCCGCGGCGCTCGAAGGGATCTGCCATCTTCCGGCGTTTGCGCGGGACGGCAGGTCCCTTCTCTTCTTCGGCCACGACGGCCACGCGGAGGGCTCCACCAACGTCCACCTGTACCGCGTGGCGCCCGGCGGCGAACCCGAGAACCTGACGCCGGCGTTCGACCGCTCCATCGGAAACCACGTCCGCAGCTACGAGCGCGGCACGCCGCCCGCGGTGCCGCCGCTGGCAGGGCCGGGGCACGCGGTGCTGTTCATCGCCACCGACGGCGGGGAGCAGCCGCTGTGGGCGGCCGACGAGCGCGGGCCGTCGCTCCCCGTGCGCCTCGGCCCCGGCGAGCGCCGCGTCGTCCCGTCGTTCTCCGTCTCGGCCGACGGCCGCCGGGCGGCGCTCGTGATCGAGACGGCGACATCCGTCGGCGACGTGTACGTCGTCGACCTGGAAGGTCCGCCGGGCGACCCCGCAGCGGCCGTGCGCGTGACCGGAGAGCGCCGGCTGACGGCCGTCAACGACGAACTCTACGAGGAGGTGGGCCTCGTGGAGCCGGAGCGCTTCACCGCGCGCGGTCCCGGAGACTGGACGGTGGAGGGCTGGATCCTCAAGCCGAAGGGACTCCGTCCGGGCGACCGGCGGCCGCTCGTCCTCAACATCCACGGCGGCCCCCACGGCACCTGGGGATACACGCTGATGTTCGAAAACCAGCTGCTGGCCGCCCACGGCTTCGTGGTCGTCTACGGCAACCCCCGCGGCAGCCAGGGGTACGGCGAGGCGTTCACCCGGGCCGTGGACCACAACTGGGGCAAGGACGACTCCCGCGATCTCATGGCCCTCGTGGATCACGCCTGCCGGCTGCCGTTCGTCGATGCCGGCCGGCTTGGCGTGATGGGCAACTCCTACGGCGGCTACATGACCAACTGGATCGTCAGCCATGACCCGCGTTTCCGCGCCGCCGTGACGCAGGGGACGATCTCGAACCTGGTGAGCGACTTCGGCACGTCCGACTACGGCTTCGTGAAGGGCCGCCTGGAGGGGGCGAAGACGCCGTGGCAGGCGGCAGACGCCCTGTGGGACGAATCGCCGCTAAAGTACGCGGACAGGGTCCACGCGGCGACGCTGATCCTTCACGGGGAGTTCGACCAGCGCTGCCCGATCGAACAGGCGGAGCAGTGGTTCGCCGCCCTGCAGTGCCGGGGCGTGCCGTCCGCCTTCGTCCGGTACCCGGGAGAGAGCCACGG
>JADGHN010000116.1 GCA_019683875.1 Clostridia bacterium | reverse complement strand
GCACTTCCAAGAGCGCCATCGGCTCACCTCCCCGCCCCGCGGCCGGCGAAGCCCCCGCCGGCCGCCTCGCTGCCGGCGTCGGCCGCAGCGGCCGCGCCGTCCGCCAGATCGTCGTCCGGCGCCGCGTCGTCGTCGCGGCCGAGGTAGGCCTCGATGACCTGTGGGTCGTTGCGCACCTCGTCCGGCGTGCCGTCCGCAATCTTCCGGCCGCGGTCGAGCACCACGACGCGGTCGGAGACGCCCATCACGAGCGTCATGTCGTGCTCGATCAGCACGACCGTCACGCCGGAATCGCGGATCTTGCGCACCAGCTCCAGCAGTTCCGCCTTTTCCGTCGGGTTCATGCCGGCGGCCGGCTCGTCGAGCAGGAGCACCTCCGGCCGGCTGGCCAGCGCCCGCGCGATCTCCAGCCGGCGCTGGTCGCCGTAGGCGAGCTCGCTCGCCATGCGCTCCGCCTTGTCCTCAAGGCCCACGAAGCGCAGCCAGCGCAGCGCCTCCGCGAGGGACGCACGCTCCTCCCGGCGTTCGGCCGGGGTGTGCAGCATCGAGGCGACGACGCTGGCGCGCTGCCGGCAGTGCATGCCGACGAGCACGTTCTCGTACACCGTCATGCCCTTGAAGAGGCGGACGCCCTGGAACGTGCGCGCAAGCCCGGCGCGGACCACCAGGTGCGGCGGCAGGCCGGCGAGGCTGCGCCCGTTCAGCTCCACGCGGCCGGCGTCCGGCCGCACCACGCCCGTGATGCAGTTGAAGACCGTCGTCTTTCCGGCGCCGTTCGGCCCGATGATGCTGAGGATCTCGCCGCGGCGCACCTCGAACGACACGTCGTCCACAGCACGTAGGCCGCCGAAGTTCCGCGTGAGCCCCTCCACGCGCAGGACCGGCTCACCCGACGGCCCGGCCGTCCGGGCGCCCGCCGCCGGGCCGTCCACCCTGGGCGCGGCCGCCTCCGGCTCTCCCTCGGGAAGGACGCCCGGCGGGAGCGCGCGCCGGCGCGAGGCCGGCCACAGCCCCTGCGGCCGCAGGAGCATCAGCGCGATCAGCCCGAGCGCGAACACGAAGAGGCGCCAGGTCGCGACGGCCCGCAGCACCTCCGGCAGGCCGACGACCACCGCCGCGCCGAGGATCACCCCCGGCAGGCTGGCCATGCCGCCGAGCACGACGACCATCAGGATCAACACGGATTGCATGTAGGTGAAGCTCTGCGGGTTGATGACGCCGAGCCGGCTGGCGAAGAACGCCCCGGCCAGCCCGCCCCACAGGGCGCCCAGCACGTACGCCATCAGCTTCACGCGCACGGTCGGCACGCCGACGGCCTCGGCCGCCGACTCGTCCTCCCGCAGGCTCAGCCAGGCGCGCCCCAGCCGCGAATTCGCGAGCTGCCGCGAGAAGAACAGCGTCACCAGCAGGAGCGCCAGGCCCAGGTAATACATGGACGCCTGCGAATCGAGCTCGAAGCCGAACAGCGAGGGACGCGGCACGCCCCAGATGCCGTTCGGACCGCCCGTGAAGTCGAGGTTCGTCACGGTGATGCGAACGATCTCGCCGAAGCCCAGCGTGACGATCGCGAGGTAGTCGCTGCGCAGGCGCAGGGTCGGGTACCCGAGCACGGCGCCCGCCACCGCGGCGAAGGCCATGCTGAAGGGCACCGTCGCCCAGAACGGCCAGTGCAGTGTCGTCGTCAGCAGCGCCGTGGTGTACGCCCCGATCGCGAAGAAGGCGGCGTAGCCCAGGTCCAGGAGGCCCGCGTAGCCGACGACGATGTTCAGCCCCAGCCCCAGCACGGCGAACGTGAGAACGCCGATGCCGACGCTGATGGCGTAATCGCTCCCGAACGACGGGAACGCGAGGGCGAGGAGCAGGACGGCCCATGGCCCGAAGCGGCGCGCCACGGTGCCGGCACGGTGAGCGACATCGGCCATGGGACTACATCCTTTCCACCACGCGCTCGCCGAAGAGCCCGGTGGGCTTCACGACGAGCACCAGAATCAGCACCGCGAACACGATGACGTCCTTCCACTGTCCGGAAACGTACCCGCTGGAGAAGGCCTCAAGAAGGCCGATCAGGAGCCCGCCGACCATCGCGCCCGGGATGTTGCCGATCCCGCCGAGCACGGCGGCCGTGAACGCCCGCAAACCCAGGAGGAAACCCATCATGAAGTTGATCTGCGTGTAGTACGTCCCGTACATCACGCCGGCCGCGGCCGCGAGCGCAGAGCCGAGAAAGAACGTGAGCATGATCACGCCCTCGACGTGGATGCCCATGAGCCGCGCGGCGTCCTGGTCCAGGGCCAGCGCGCGCATCGCGGCGCCCACCGGGGTGCGGTGCACGAAAAGGTAGAGCCCCGCCATGAGCGCCAAGCTGAGCA
Organism: Clostridia bacterium; assembly: GCA_019683875.1. NCBI lineage: Bacteria > Bacillati > Bacillota > Clostridia > Clostridia bacterium. The sequence continues at coordinate 2,981 of JADGHN010000116.1, read as the reverse complement.
GGAAAAAGCCGATCTGCGCGTACTTCACCTGGGCGCCCGCCAGGTTGAAGCCGGTCCCCGCCAGAAGGTGCGGATACGTCTGAAATCCGGCGCCGTACTTCAGCATGACGCCGTTCTCCAGCGCGAGGGACGCGCCCAACGCCGTGATGAGGATCGACAACCGCGGCGCCTTGAGAAGCGGTTGATACGCGACGCGTTCGATGACGAGCCCCAGCGCCCCCGTGGCCAGCATGGCCACGAGCAGCACGACCGCCAGGGCGACGATCGCCGGCAGGTGCCAGGCGGCGACGGCGGCGAGCGCCGTCCAGCCGATGAACGCGCCGACCATGAAGATGTCCCCGTGCGCGAAGTTGATCAGCCGGATGATGCCGTAGATCATCGTGTAGCCCAGCGCGACAAGCGCGTAGAAGGAGCCGACCGTCAGCCCGTTCACGAGGAACTGCAGGAACGCGCCCATGCCACACCTCCCTCGTACAGGCCGCGGCGGCGGCCGTCCGCCGCCGCCGCAACCCGCATCTTCAGCTGTGACCGGCGCGCCGCGGCTTCCCCGCGGCTGCGCCGCCGGGTCACTGGATGTCGACCCACTGGCCGTTCTCGAACTTCTTGTACGGCGTGAACTTGCCGTCCTTGACGATCGTCGTGATGTAGAGCTCGCCCGTGCGGTCGCCCTTCTCGTTGAAGGTGATGTCGCCGGTGAGGCCCTTGTACCCCTTGGTCTGCTTGAGCGCTTCGACGATCTTCTCAGGATCGGTCGAGTTCGCCCGCTGGATGGCGTCGGCCACGACCTTCACGCAGTCGTACTCGTAGACCGAGTACGGCCCCGGATCCTGGTTGTACTTGCTCTTGTAGTTGTTGACGAAGTCCTGCGCGCCCGTGAGGAACTGCGGGAGCGGGGCCGTCGTGATGATCATGCCCTCCGCCTTGTCGCCGGCCGTGGCGATGAGCGTCGGATCCTGGTTGGCGTCCCCGCCCATGAACGTGGCGGTGATGCCCAGCTCGCGCGACTGCTTCACCAGGATGCCGCCCTCGGCGAAGTAGCCCGTGAAGTAGATCACGTCCGGGTTCAGGCTCTTGATGCGCGTCAGCGTCGAGGTGTAGTCCTTCTCGCCGGGCGTGATCGCGTCGAAGAAGACGACCTGCACGCCGTTCTCCTCAAGCCCCTTCTTGGCCTCCTCGGCCAGGCCCTTGGCGTACGTCGTGTTGTCGTGGATCACGGCCGCCTTCTTCGCGCCCAGCACTTCCTTCATGAACTTGGCCGCGAACGGGCCCTGCTGGTCGTCACGGCCGATGACGCGGAACACGTTGCCAGGGTTCTTCTCCGTGAGATCCGGGTTCGTCGACGCGTCCGCGACGAACGCGATATGCTTCTGCGCCAGCACGCCGGTTTCCGGAATCGACGCGCTCGAGCAGTAGCCGCCGGCGACGGCCACGACGCCCTCGTCCATCAGCTTCTGGGCCGCCTGGACACCGACTTGAGAGTCGCACTGGTCGTCCTCGGGGACGATCTCGATCTTCTTGCCCAGCACGCCGCCGTTGGAGTTGATCTCTTCAGCGGCCAGCTTGGCGGCGTTGACGATGTCCGTGCCCGCGCTGGCGTAGTCGCCGGAAAGCGGCGCCGTCACGCCGATCTTGATGGTGCCGGAACCGCCCTCCGATCCGCCGCCCGCGCTCGACCCGCCACCCGAGCCGCAAGCCGTGGCCAACAGCGACAGCGCGGCAAGTGCGGCGCTGATCGCCAGCCACTTGCGCTTCAGCATGAATGAACCCCTCCCCAAACTTGCGCAGGATGCGCTCATCGACAAGATTCGTGTCGGATCCGGCTTTCACCTGCGTCTTGCATTATGTAAACATTGGGGTGTTCAGTAAAGTTTCCATTCAGCGGCGAGGACGGAGGAGGACCGGATTCGTCCGCGAGACGCCGCGCGAGCCTGCGCCCGCCTTTAAGCGTCGATGCGTGTCCACGGGAAGTCAACCCGGACGAAAAACCGCCGGCCTGGGCCGGCGGTTTCTCGTTGATCGTGATGTTCTTCGCGGCGATGCGGATCGTGCGCCGTGACGAATGCCCGCGCGACCGCTTAAGACGGCCGGCAGCAGTCCAGAACGCTGGCCGACAGGATGTCCGGCCCGATCTGACCCGTCTGGCTGTTGAACGGTGCGATCGCGACCAGGTTGGCGGCGTTCGCCGCGACGCCCGTGAACAGCACCCCTGTCCAGGCCGGCCGGGCGCTCGCCGGCGCCGGAAAGAGCTGCGTCTCCAGCACCATCTCGCGGAAGACGAGCAGGCCCAGGTACCCGTCGAAGTTGCCGAAGAACGACGGGTCGGGCAGCGTCACGCCGGTGAACGTCACGCGGAAGAAGCCCTTGGGTTGCTGGAGCAGCACCACGCCGCCGATGTCGAGACCGGCCGCCGCCGCGGTGGGCTGGAGGACGATGCAGCACGGGAATACGGTCGGCCGCACGGCCGGGATGCACAGCTGCTCGCCCGGGAAGATCAGGTTCGGGTTGGGGATCTGGGGGTTGGCCTGGATGAGCGCCGCCAGCGGAACCCCTTCCGCCTGCGCGATGCTCGACATGGTCTCCCCCGGGGCGACGGTGTGCAAGCGCCCGCCGGGGCAGAACGAGGCCGCGATGCCGGGAATGCAGAGAATCTGACCGATCTGCAGGTTCTGCGGGTTGACGCCCGGGTTGGCGGCCAGCAGCTGTTGCACGGTGACGCCGAACTTGCCGGCGATCGTGAACAGCGTCTCGCCGGCGCGCACGGCATAGAGAAGCCCGCCCATGCAGGAGACGGACATCGGCAAGACCGTCCTTTCAGGAGCCTTCCTCTGGACTCCTGCTTATGCGGACGGGCCTCCGGGCGTTCGCCGCCGGCCGCGGCGCCGGGACCAGGATTGCGGAGCGGCCGGGCGGCCGGGCGGCTCCGGGCGGGGTGGCCGGGGGCGGCCGCCGCTCGTCGCGACACCCGCGGCGGCCGCCACATC
>JADGHN010000115.1 GCA_019683875.1 Clostridia bacterium | reverse complement strand
CGGGTCGTACAGGAAGAGGTTGTCCGCCCGGCGCAGCGCCTCATGGGTGCGGACGAACTCCTTGAGCTGGATGAGGCGGCGGGGATCGGCGGTCTCGAAACAGATGACCGGCGAAAAGTTGCTGGTGCGCTTCAGAAGGGCCCGTTCCAGCCAGTCCGTGGCCAGGCCCTGTTTCGTGGGGTCGCTCAGCGGCGTTCCCTCCCTGCCGTCGCCGGTGCGGCCGCAGCGGCCGACGTCACCCGCACGGAGACTGGAACACGCGCTCCGTGGGCAGGCCCAGCGCGTCCAGCGCCCGCGCAAGCGCCTCCGCGGCGCCGTCGCCGTAGCGTTCGGTGATCTCAAGACGGCCGGCGAAGACGTCGATCTCCAGCAGACGTCGCGGAAGACCGGCCGCGCTCGCGCGGGCGGCCGGCCGCGCCGCGGTTTGTGTCACCCGCCGCGAGGCGGGCGACGGACGCGGACGGGTTCCCGCGCCAGCCCCGGTCTGGGCGTCAGCCACGGCCCGCGCCTCCTGTCCGCGCGTCTTCCGCGGCGGTGGGAGCCGCGCCGGGAAGCGGCTCGCCGCTCTCCTGCCGGCGCTCGACCGCCGTCTTGAGCCGGCGCTCGCCCAGCTCGACGGTCAATCCGAGCGCGTGCAGGGCCGCGGCGAGGCGGTCGGCCTCGTCCAGGCAGTCGTCATCCAGGAAACCGCGGAAATCGGTCTCGATCCGGCCGCGCTCGCCGATCTTCACGCGCACCTCGCGCATCAGGCGAGCACCCCCCGCACGAGCACGCGCCGGTCGCGGCCGGTGCCGGACTCCTCGAGGTCGACCTGGTAATGGAGCGCCTGCAGCGCGCGCGTGACGGCGATCGCGGCGAAGTTCTGGAGGATCTCCTCGCGGATGCCCTGGACTTCCTCGACACGGCCGTAGTCGTCGTACAGCATGTGGAGACGCCCGGTCGACCGGTCGACGGTCACGCCCACCCCGCCGCGCAACCCGGGCAGGTGGACGGCGAGGTCGCACGGCGTGGCACGGCCGAACAGGTCGCGCACCGTGCGATCGACGCGGCCGCGGTGCGCCTCGGCCACCGCGCGGACGGCGGCCTCGAGAATCGGCCAGGCGGGGTCGTCCTCAAGCGCTCCCCCTTCCGCGACGTGCCGGAAGGTGATGTCGGTGCGGTACACGCTGACGTGGCTCATCCCGGCTCCTCCCTCCCCCGAATGGATCTGGTGCGCCGTCAGTCCAGGGAGACGCCGTCGCGCTGCGCCTCCTGCCGGCGGCGCAGAAGCGACTGGATCTCCTCCTGCAGGGCGCGGATCTCGCGCTCAAGCTCCGCGCGCCGCGCCCGCGCCCGCGCCAAGGCGCTCGTCTCCCCGGCGGCGCGGTCGTCGTCGGAGCGGCGGCGGCGACGGCGGGCGCGCTCGATCTCCACAAGCGCGATCTGCACGCGGCGTTGTTCTTCGCGTGCAGGATCGCCGGGCACTTCGGCGATCAGCGCCCGGCGCTGGGCTTCGAGCGCGAGATCGTCCATCCGTGCGTAGGCTTCCCTCCACTCCTCCACCTTCAGCGACCGGATTCGGGCCAGGCCCGGCTGGGCCTCCCACGTGGAGACGGTCCGCTGCCAGCCTGCGAGCGGGTCGTCCTCCTCAGGTGCGGCCGGCTGCGATCGCTCCAGACGGCGCACCTCCCACGTGACCTCGTCAAACTCGCGCTGCAGATGGGCCAGCCGGCGCCGCAAGCGGGCGAGCGGTTCGTCGATGCTGCGCAGCGCCTCGCGCTTCAGGACGTGGACGGTGACGTAAGCCGAGATGAGAAAGAGGGGAAGGAAGAAGGCGATCGTCCAAGCGGCGAACGAAGCCGCGCGGCGCGGCGCGAGAAACCAAGCCAGGACGGCGGCGCAGGCCGCGGCGGGGCCGGCCTCGCGCCACACGAGCGCGCGCACGCGCGGCGAACGGCGCGCTTCGTCGCGGATGGTCGCCGCGGCAAGCATCGCGACGAGCAGGAGCCCCATCGCCCCCGCGAACAGCAGCAACACCGGGCAACCCTCCGCCGCGGGCCACGTCTGCTGCGTCCATTATACCCACGACGGTCGTCGCCCCGTCGCCGCCTACTGGGAGGCGGCGGCCGCGCCGCCGAGAACGAGCTCGCTCACGGCAAACGCGCCCGGGTGCCCGGTGATGGTCACGGTCATCGTGTAGGCCGGCTCTCCTTCGTCTGCTCCGCTGAACATGGTGAGCCGGTAGCGCGCACCGTTGGACGTCACCTGGCTCTCGTCCACGCGGTAGTGGTCGATCGTGACGCCCTTCGGCCCGGGATGCCAGCCGTTCGCAGCGAACGCCGCGCGCCACGCCGGCTGCAGCTCGGCCGACATGTAAAGATTCGCCTCCGCGCCGCTGCCGGCGATCCAGGCGACGAGGAAGCGGTGCAGCAGCAGTTCGGGGGACCGCACGTCCTGGGCGTGCGCGGCGAGCACGTTCAGCTGCTGTCGCATGGCCTGCGACTGGCGGTCCGCGGCGTCGAGGCGCTGGGAAAGGGCGCGGTTCTGGGCCAGGAGGAACGCGCTTGCGACCAGGACCAGCACCAACGCACCGGACAGGATCGCCACGCGACGTCCCTGCGCATCGCGGCGGTTCATCCTTCCATCCCCCCGCGCAAGCGTATGCGCGTCAGGCGTCCGGCAGCCCGGTCCAGGGTCGCATCAGATCCACGGGCGCGCCCAGCGCGGACAGCGCGCGGGCGGCGACGAAGTCGACGAGCTCCTCAACCGTACTGGGCCGGTGGTAGAAGGCCGGCATGGCCGGCACGACGCGCACGCCGGCTTCGGCAAGCGTGAGGAGGTTCCGCAGGTGGATGGCGTGAAGCGGCGTCTCCCGCGGCACGACGACGAGGCGTCGCCCCTCCTTCAGGGCGACATCCGCCGCGCGCTCGATGAGGTTGCCCGACTGGCCGACGGCGAGCGCGGCCACGGTGGACATGGAACAGGGCACGACGACCATGCCGTCGACGCGCGTGCTGCCGCTGGCCACGTCGCTGGACACGTCGCGCACGTCGTAGAGGTAGAGCTCCCCGCGCCCGCGGTAGCGCCAGAACTCGGCCTGGTAGCCGCCCAGCAGGCGGCGCGGCCGGTGCCAGCCGCTGCGCGGGTCCACCTCCGCCGGCGCGAAGCCGTCGCCGTCCGGCTGCCAGCCGAGCTCGTCGGCGAGCACCACCCGGCCGGCGGGGGAGACGATCAGGTCCACGCGACAATCCCCAGCAAGCAGCGCCTCGACCACGCGGCGCGTGTAGGGCGCCCCGCTGGCGCCCGTGCTGGCCACGACGTAGCGCGCCCTCACGAGGCCACCCCCAGAAGCGCGGCCAGCACGAGAATCGGCCCGGCGACCGCGTTCGTGTTGAACGCGAAGACGGACTTGGCGACGGACGCTCCTTCGGGACGCACCTGCGCGTGCTGGAAGACGAGCAGCCCCGCCGCCGCGAGGAGGAACCACCAGTACGGGGCCGCGACATGCAGCGCCGAGCCCGCCAGCGCCATGAGCGCAAGGCTGGCGACATGCGTGACGCGGGCCAGCCAGAGCGCGCGCGGCAGGCCCAGGTCCGTGGGGGCCGAATGGACGCCGGCCGCCAGCTGGAACGGCCGGTCGCCGGCGTGGTAAAGGATGTCCGAGGCCGCCACCCACAGCCCGTACCCGAGCGAGAACGCCAGGCCCGGCAGGGCGAAGTCCCCCCGCAGGGCCAGCCACGCGCCCAGAGGCCCGCACGTCTGAGGCCACACCTGCCAGTAGTGGCACGTCCACGAGAAGTACTTGCCGTACGGGTAGACGACGAGCCCGGCCACCGCGATGGGAAAGAAGAGCAGCGTGTACGGGTTCAGCTCCCACGCCGCCACGACCAGCACGCCCAGGCACACGACGCTGAAGGCGAGGGTCTCCGCCTTGCTCAGCCGGCCGGTGGGGATGGGCCGGCCTCGCGTGCGCGGGTTGCGGGCGTCCAGCGCCGCGTCGATCACGCGGTTGAGGCCGAAGCCGGCCGCCCGGCCGAAGATGAGGGCCACGGTGATCCAGAAGAGATCACGCGGTCGCGTCGAACCTCCGGTGGCGAGAAACGCCGCCGCCCAGGTGGCGCTCAACCCGAAGACGGCGTGCAGCGGCACGGTGGTGTCCCACAGGGCCTTCGCCTTGTCCCGCCATCGCTTACGCGAGGCCAAGTTCGCGCCACCTCTCCGCGACGGTGCGCAAGACCGCCGGATCCATGTCGATGCGCTCCGGCCACGGCCTCCCGTGGCCCTCCTCGGGCAGCTTGCGCGTCCCGTCGATGACCATCTTGGTGCCGAACCCGTGCGCCCGCGACGCGTGGTCGAGCACGTCCGCCGGCCCCGGGAAGAAGTGGACGTCCCGGGCGGGATCGATGTGGTTCAACGCCGCCCACCAGGCCTCCGCGGGATCGTGCACGTTCACGTCGGCGTCGACCACGACGATCACCTTCTGCAGGCTCATCTGGCCGAGGCCCCAGAGTCCGGCCGCCACCTTGTACGCCTGGCCGGGATAGCGCTTCTCGATGGCGACGAAGACGAGGTTGTTGAACACGCCCTCGGGCGGCATGTGGTAGTCCACGATCTCGTTCTGCACGGCCTGCAGCAAGGGCAAAAAGATCCGTTCCGTCGCGTGGCCGAACTGGTAGTCCTCCATGGGAGGCCGGCCCACGATGGTCGTGGGGTAGATCGGCGACCTGCGCCGCGTGATGGCGGTCACGTGGAACGCCGGGTACCGGTCGGCCAGCGAGTAGAAGCCGGTGTGGTCGCCGTACGGCCCTTCCTCCACGAACGGCTCGGACGGGTCGACGTAGCCCTCGAGGACGATCTCCGCGTGCGCCGGGACCTCGAGATCGACGGTGCGGGCGCGCACCAGTTCCACCGCCTGGCCGCGCAGGAGCCCGGCGAAGAGGAACTCGTCCATGCCGTCGGGAAGGGGCGCCGTCGCCGCGTAGATCGACGCCGGGTCGCCGCCCAGGACGGCCGCCACCTCAAGCCGCTCCCCCCGCGCCTGCGCCTTGCGGAAGATCGCGGCCCCGCCGTGGTGCAGTTGCCAGTGCATGGCCGTGGTGCGGCGGTCGAGCACCTGCATGCGGTACACGCCGACGTTGCGGGCGCCGGTCTCGGGGTCCTTCGTCACGACCATGGCCAGCGTGATGAACGGGCCGGCGTCCTTGGGCCAGGCGGTGATGACGGGAAGCTGGAACAGGTCGACCTCATCGCCGGTGGCCACGACTTCCTGCGCGGGTCCGCTGCGCACGACCTTGGGTGCGATTCCGGCGAGTTCCTGAAGCTTCGGGAGAAGCGACAGCTTCGAAAGGAGGCTGCCGCCGCCCGGTCCCGG
>JADGHN010000114.1 GCA_019683875.1 Clostridia bacterium | reverse complement strand
GTCGTCGACGCGTCCCTCGCCGCCGCGGCGCAGGCGCACGCGGCCTTCTACGCGCGGAACGCGGCCGCTTACGGCGGGATCTCGCTGCAGGTGCACACGGAGCCGTCGTCCTGGCCGGGCTTCACCGGCGAGAACCCCTGGGACCGCGCGGCCTACTTCGGGTACGCGGGCAACGCCGCCGAGGACATGGCGTTCGGCGAGGGCCTGGTCGACGCCGTCGACACGTGGATGGACTCCGTCTACCATCGCCTGCCGATCGTCGATCCCACCCTCCGCGCAGTGGGATTCGCGCTGGCCGGCGCGCCGAACGCCGCTGGCGACCTGCCGGTGACGGACCTCGAGCTCGGCGACTGGATCCCCAAGCCCTCCGACGTGGCCTCCGGCACCATGGTAGTGTATCCCGTCGACGGGCAGCGGGACGTGCCGCTCTCCTTCCCCAGCGGCGAGGTCCCCGATCCGCTGTCGCCCTTCCCGGGCGCGTCGTACCCGGCCGGGTACCCGATCACGCTGCAGTTCCCCAGCCCGCACGTGGAAGCGGTCGACGTCGACGCGGCCGTGCTCCAGACGGACAGCGGGAGCCTGGTGCCGGCGTACGTGCTCACGCCGGACGCCGGGAGCGGTGATCCGGCGATCTCCCACCTCGGCGGCACGGCGGTCGCGCTTGTCCCGAAGGCGCCGCTCGCGCCGCTGACCACGTATCGCGTGCGCGTCACCGGCCGCTACCTCGACGACCGCGGCGACTGGCACCCCTTCTCCCGGCAGTGGAGCTTCCGGACCGCCCGCTGGGACGCGCCGCAGCTCGTCTCGGCCTCCCGGTGGCAGAGCGGGGGGCAGTGGATGGTCCGCGTCGTCGGCTACGCGGACCTGACGCAGGTGAAGGTGTACGTCGACGGCCGTCCGGTCGCGGGCGTGCGCCACCCGGCGGCGGGCACTCTGGAATTCGCGCTGCCGCCCGGCACGTACGACGGCTCGAGCGTGCTCGCCGTCGTGCAGCCCAACGGCCTTGAGGATCGGTGGCCCGGCTTTCTCGGCAGCGGCCGCCTGACCGTGGCGGGACCGGTGGACTGGCAGGCGATCGACCTGTCCCTGGACGGCCGGTCCTTCCCCAAGGGGGCGGCGCTGGCGGGCGGGACGCCGTTCCTGCCCGCGGCTCTTCTCAGCGTGGTCGGGGCGACGTTCCAATCGACGGACGACGGCGAGCTCGTCTGGCAAGACGGGGCACAGCGCTTCGTGGGGGCGGTGCGGCCGCGCTCGGCCGTGGGGTACTTCCCGGACGGGGGCAACGGGCTCGAGCGCACGTTCCTGCCGCAACCGCCCCGGGTGGAGAATGGTGCGGTGTACCTGCCTCTGGACGTCGCGCGGCGGGTGCTGCAGCCGGTCGGCCAGTTCGTGGCGTTCGACGCCGCCCGGCGGCTGGTGCGCGTGTACGCGTGGCTGAGCGACATCGCCGGTCACTGGGCCGAGGCTGACGTCCGCGACCTTGCGGAGCGCGGCATCGTCAACGGGGAGCCGGACGGTCTCTTCCATCCGGACCAGGCGCTCAATCGCGCGTCCTTCTTGAAGATGCTCGTGGCCACGCTCAAGCTGCCGCTGAGGCCCGGCGACACGGCCGGGATGGCCGTCGACCCGAACCATTGGCTCGTGCGCCAGGGCTGGCTCGGCGCGGCGGTGAAGGCGGGGATTCTGACGCCGGCGGATGCGGGCGGCGGCGGCGCGGCTGGCGCGGGCGGCCGCCTCCAGCTGGACGCGCCGCCATCGCGGCTCGAAATGGCTCGCTGGATGGGGCGGTGGGCGGTGGCGGCGGGGAAGGCCCTGCCCTCCGCGACCGGGCCGGCGCCGTTCGCGGATGTCGCGGGACTTTCGGCGGCCGACCGCGACCTTCTCGCGCGGCTGTACGAGGCGGGGCTCGTGCGCGGGGAGGCGCGGCCGGGCGGCGGGCTGGCGTTCTTGCCCGACCGTTCGATGACGCGCGCGGAGGCGGCGACCGTCGTCGAGCGGCTGGTCAGGTACGCGGGCCAGGCAGCGCCGGCGCCGTCGCGCTGACGCGCTTCGCGGCGGGGCCGCGACCGCACCTCGGCCGGCGTGCGAGCGCCGGCGCACGGCCACGATCTTCAGACCCCGTCCGCCTGAACGCGCCGACGGCCCCGCGCGGCTGGGTTCGCGCGGGGCCGTCGTTGGATGCGGCCGGCTCGCTGGCCGGCAGTCCGGCTCGTCGCCGGGATGAACCGATGAGGCCGTATGAATTTGTCGGCTCGGCCCGGTAGGGCCGCCCGTCAGAACCCCACGGATGCCGGATCCTGCGGGGCGAGGTCGGCCGGCGGGGTGATCGGGTCCAACCCCGCGACCGAGTGGACGACGATGTGCGAGTCCGTCTGCACGGGTTCGCCGTCCAGGCGGAACTCCGCGTGCCCGGTCACGTCCAGGACCGGCCCGCTGGCGGTGTCGTGCACCGTGACGGTGTACGTCGCCGAGACGGGGACGACGTCCAGCTGTTCTTCCTGGAGCCGCTGGGCGAGCCAGCCCGGCTCGAGCGACACGCGATAGGCGCCGGTGCCGTTGTCGACGTCGATGGTGACCGCGCCGGCTTCGTAGGCCTCGCGCAGCCAGTCCCATTCGTCGTACAGGCCGAACGCGGCGAAGATGCTGGCCGGCCCGTTGTACGGCAGCTTCACCCAGCCGCAGCCGTTGTCGTAGGCCATCGTCCCGCCGGCGACGTAGATGCGCGCCTCTGTGGGCTTCGCGTCCGTGTCGGAGACGAGCGCCTCGCCGCGGGCGGCGATGACCGGACCGCGGTCGCCGCGCGCGTCGTAGACCAGGTCGAGGTGAGCGGTGGGCGCCGTCTTGCCGGCGTAGGTCTCGCGCACCTCGGCCGAAAGGGCGAAGCCGCCGAGCGCTTCCAGCGTGACGAACGCCTGGGCCAGGCGGTCGCCCGCTCGCGCCGCGACGGCGGCGCCGGAGGCCGGATCCGCGCTCCCGACGGAGCCGGAGTGGGCCGGGCCGGACGAAGTCGGGCCGCCGCTGTACGCCGCCGGTTGCAGCGCCGCCGCGGCCGGCGGAGCCGCCGGCGTGGGCGCGGCGAGCGAGAGACCGACGAGCGTGGCGGCGGGGACGATCCAGATGAGCCGTTTGGTGAGATGACGACCCGGCATGTTGATCTTCCTCCGCAAGCGTCAAAGCGTTTCGACGCTCCATGGGCCATATTAGGAGCGGCCAGAAAATGGCTGCAATTCCGCGGGTTCGCGGTGTTGCGTCGCCGCAGGCGGCCCTTCGTCCGGGCCGCAATCCGCTGACGCGGCAGCGTGCCGACCTTGCAAAATCTCGCTCAATCGCGTTCACACGTCCTTCTTGTCACACGCCTGACATCTCTCCCCGCCTCCCGCCGCCCGCGGGCCGGCGACCGCGCCGCCGGATCCCGCCCGTTCATCTCTTCAGACGCCCATAAGACTGGTCCGGTTCGCTGGAAATCATCCCCTCGTTTCCCAGCCGGAAGGATTGTCCGCGATGGCGCGGAATCCCAAGCGCCACGAGGAGGCCGACAACGAAATGAGGCAGTGGTCGTGGTGGCGGCGGCCGCTCGTCGGAGTGGTCGCCGCCGTGGTGGTTGCCGCCCTGGTCACGGGGCCCTCCCGGGCCGCCGGAGGCGGCGAGTGGGAAGGGCTGACGCCGCAAGAGCAGAGCGAGCTCGCCCCGCTGGTCCAAGCTTACGAGTACATCACCGCCGATTATGCCGGCGGCGTGGACCGTCAGGCGCTGGTCGACGCCGCCATCGACGCGATGGTGAAGTCGCTGGGCGACCCGCATTCCGCCTACTTCACGCCTGAGGAGACGCGCTCGTTCACCGGCGGGCTGAGCGGCCAATACGAGGGCATCGGCGTCGAGATCACGGCCGATCCGGACGGCGCGCGCATCGTGCGCGTGTTCCCGGACAGCCCGGCGGCGAAGGCGGGGCTGCAGGCGGACGACGTGATCACGGCCGTCGACGGGGTGGCGCTGAAGGGCCACAGCATCGACGGCGCGGCCGTGCTGCTGCGCGGCCAGGCCGGCACGGGCGTGGACGTCACGGTGCGGCGCGGCACGGGCGAGGGCGCCACGACCTTTACCCGCCACCTCGTGCGGGGGCGGGTGGCGCAGCCGTCCGTCGACGCGCGCATGCTGACGAACGACATCGGCTACATCCGCATCGACCAGTTCAACGAGAACACGGGAGACCAGTTCGTCGCCGCCTACCGCGACCTGCTCGCTCGCGGGCTGCGCGGCCTCGTGCTCGACCTGCGGGACAACCCCGGCGGGTACGTGAGCGCCGCCGTGCAGGTGGCGGGGGCGCTCGTGCCCGAGGGACCGGTCGTGCGGATCGTGGACGTCCGGGGCCAGGAGACGGACTTCCCCGCGGACCCGCTCGGCCCGATGCCGCAGACGGCGGTGCTCGTGAACGGGCAGAGCGCCAGCGCGGCCGAGATCGTGGCCGGGGCGCTGCAGGACAACGGCGCCGTGCTCGTCGGGCAGCGCACGTACGGGAAGGGCTCCGTGCAATCGCTGCTCGACCTCGCCAACGGGGCGACCCTGAAGCTGACGACGGCGCACTACCTCACGCCGAAGCGGCGCGCCATCGACCACGTGGGGCTGGCGCCGGACATCCCGGTCGACCCGAAGGTGACGGTCGTGCCGGGGAACCTCGGCGACCTGGGCAAGGGCCCCATCCGGTACCACGACAAGGGCGCGGCCGTCTCGGCGCTGCAGGCGCGGTTGCGGTTCCTGGGCTACGACGTCACGGACGCGCGCGGCGACTTCGAAGGCGGGACGCTCCGGGCGCTGATGCTGTTCGAGATCGACCACCGCCTGCCGGTCACGTACGAGGTGACGGACGCCGTGCGCAAGGCGCTTGAGCAGGCCGTGGCCGAGGCCAGGGCCAAGGCGGAGGCTGAGGCTGAGGCGCAGCGCGACCCGGCGCTGGAGGCGGCGGTGGACTACCTCCTGAGCGGGAAGCTGCCGCAGGCGGCGGGCGCGGGGGCGGAGGCGACGACAGGCCGGTAGCCGCCGCATCCGGCGCCGGCCGGGCCGGGATGTGGAGCGCGCTGGTTTAGATCCCCAGCGGGCGGACCAGACTCGTCGGGTGAACGCCGAGAGGAGTTCACCCGATGCGCATTTTGAAGACGACGTTCTGGACGACGGCCATCCTCGCGGCCTACGCCGCGATCCTTGGCATGTCGATCGCCGTGGCCGTCGGTGGCGGCGCGACGCCGGGCGGCGCCGCGCCAGGTCCGGGGGTGACCGTTGCGGGCGCCACGAGCGCGGCGGCGCCGGCGGGGGCCGACGCAGGCGCGGGGCCCGCGCCAGCCGCCCCGCACGCCGCGGCGGCCGCGCCGGCCGCGGCGGCCGCACCCGCCGCCGCCCCCCCCCCCGGCGGTCG
>JADGHN010000113.1 GCA_019683875.1 Clostridia bacterium | reverse complement strand
CCGGGGGGGGCCCGGGGCGGGGGGGGGCGCCGGGCGCGGCGCGCCGCGCGCTTCCTGCGGCGCGCCGCCGGCTTTGCGGGTCACTCCGGAAGCAGGTCCGCGAACACGAAGCCGTCGCGCTCGACGACTCCGCCGCGGTGGACGGCGATGCGGCGGCGGAAGATCGGGCCGTCGTACACGAACGTGTGGAACTCTCCGTTCTCGCCGCACGGATCGACGCCCGCGGGCAGGTCCGCGAGAAAGGCCTCGTCGTATTCGCGGCCGGCGAACGAGGGCGCAAGCCGGTTCGGGTCGACCGTCACGACGACCGCCCGGAACCCTGCGGCGAGGAACTCGCGCGCGAGTGCCGTCGTGTCGCGCCCCCACAGGGGAAAGTGCGGGCACAGGCCGCTGCCCTCCATCTGGCGCTCGCGGTACGCACGGATGTCTTTAAGGAACAGGTCGCCGAACACGACTCCGTCGACGCCCGCTTCGCGCAGGCGCGCGAGGGCCTGGCCCATGCGCTCCTCGTACATCTCGTTGGTGCAGTTCGACGGAATCTCAACGCGCGTGCAGGGCAGGCCGAGCGCGTCCGCCTGCGCCGCGAGGAGGGCCGCCCGCACGCCGTGCATGCTGATGCGGTCGTACGGCTGGGTCACGGTGGTGAGGAGGCCGGCGACCGGCCAGCCCTGCCGGCGAGCTTCCCACAGCGCGAGGGAGCTGTCCTTGCCTCCGCTCCACGCGACCACCGCCGCCTTCGGCGCGGCGCTCATAGGCCGTAGATCTCGGCGTACTTTTCCCGCAGATAACGGAGGTAGGGCCCTGCATCGGCCTCCCGGCCCGTCGCCCGCACGACGAGCTCCGCCCCGGTGTACTTGCCCCCGTGGCGATGGATGTTTTCACGCATCCAGCCGAGCACGCCGGAGAAGACGCCGCGCTCGATCTCCTGCGGGATGTCCGGACGGTCGGCCTTGGCCTGCTCGAACAGTTGCACGGAGAGCACGTTGCCCAGCGTGTAGGACGGGAAGTACCCGAACGAGCCCTGCGACCAGTGCACGTCCTGAAGGACTCCGTCCCGGTCGCTCTCCGGCACGCAGCCGAGAAGCTCCTTCATGCCGGCGCGCCAGGCCTCCGGAAGGTCGGCCACCTTGAGATCACCTTCAAGAAGTTTCAATTCAAGATCGAACCTCAGGAAAATGTGCAGATTGTACGTCAACTCGTCCGCCTCCACGCGGATGAGCGACGGCTGCACCCGGTTGATCGCGCGGTAGAACGTCTCCAGCCCGATCTCCCCCAGCCGGTCGGGGAAAAGACGCTGCAGCTCCGGGTAGTAGTGCGTCCAGAAGCCGAGCGAGCAGCCGATCAGGTTCTCCCACAGGCGCGACTGCGACTCATGCATGCCGAACGAGGCAGCGGTGCCGATCGGCGTGCCGGCGAACTCCTCCGGAATGCCCTGCTCATAGAGGCCGTGGCCGCCCTCATGCAGCGTGCCGAAGAGCGCCGTGCCGAGGTAAGGGCGGAAACGCGTGGTGAGGCGGACGTCGCCCGACCCGAATCCGATGGTGAAAGGGTGCTCGGAACGGTCCAGGCGCCCGCGGTTGAAGTCGAAGCCGATGTCCTTGAGCACGCGCATGCCGAAATCCCACTGCTTCTGCTCATCGTAGCCGCCGTGGAGGAAGTCGTCGCGGACGCGGTCCAGCCGCTCCGCGACCGCCTGGACGAGGGGAACCAGCCCCTCCTTCAGCTGCTGGAACAGGGCCTGCACCTGGCTCGTGCGCATGCCGGGCTCGAAGAGGTTCAACAACGCGTCATAGCGGCGCTCCTCATAGCCCAGCGCCTCCGCGCGCTGGATGTTCAATTCCACGAGACGTTCCAGCTTCGGCGCGAAGATGCGGAAGTCGTCCGCCTGACGCGCCTCCGTCCACGCGGCGAAGCCGGCCGACGCGGCGCGGGAGAATTCCGCCTCCAGCTCCGTGGGAACGCGCGTGGCCCGCTCGTAGTCCCGCCGCGCCACGCGCACGACGCTCGCTTCAAACGAGTCGGGGTCCAGCGACTCCGCCCAAGGCGTCAACTCGTCGAGAAGCTGTCCCATCTCCGGGGAGGTGAACCGCTGGTGGGCCAGCTTGGTGAGGGTGGCCAGCTGCTCCGCGCGGAGGGCCGCCCCGCCGGGGGGCATGTAGCACTGCTGATCCCAGTCCAGAAGCCCTGCCGCGATCATCAGGTGGCTCGCTTCGCGGTAGATCTCCAACATGCGCTGCAGCTTGTCGTTCAACGTCTTCTCTCCTATTTGAAAAATGAGTTACCTCGCTTTTCTTCGATTGCGGGCGGGGCACTCCTGCCGCGGGAAGACACCTTCCGGACGCTCCAGGGCTGTCGACTTCCGCCGGCGCAACAGTACATTAAGGGAGAGACTGATCGGAAAATATTCAGGCGAAGAGAGGCGACGCCATGACTCGTCCTCTATCCTGGCGTTCGAGAACCATCACCGCTTCCCCAACCGTTTCCCTGGACAGCCGCACGAAGGAACTCATCGCCGCGGGGCACGACATCGTCAGCTTCAGCGTCGGCGAGCCGGATTTCCCGTCCGTCCCCGCCGCCAACGAAGCCGCCAAGGCGGCCATCGACGAGGGCTTCACCAAGTACACCGCGGCCGCCGGCGACCCGCGCCTGCGGCAGGCCATCTGCGAGAAGCTCCGCCGGGACCAGGGCCTGATCTACCGGCCGCAGGACATCGTCGTGTCCAACGGCGCGAAGCAGTCCATCTTTCAGGCCCTCGCCGCGATCTGCGAGGAAGGGGACGAGGTCGTTCTCTTAGCGCCGTACTGGGTGAGCTACCCGGAGCAGGTGAAGCTCGTGGGGGCGCGGCCCGTCGTCGTGCCGACCACACCGGAGGACCGCTACCACCCGCGAGTGGAGCGCGTGGCGGAGGCGATCACGCCGCGGACCAAGGCGATCGTGCTCAACAGCCCCAACAACCCGAGCGGCGCCGTGTACACCGAGCGCGAGCTGCGCGACCTCATGGAGCTCGCGCGCGAGCATGACCTTTGGGTGATCGCGGACGAGATCTACGAGCGCCTCGTGTACGACGGCGCGCGTCACGTCAGCCCGGCCACGTTCAGCGAGGACGCCTACCGGCGCACGGTCGTCGTCAACGGCATGTCGAAAGCGTACGCCATGACCGGGTGGCGCATCGGCTACACCGCCTGCGCCGAGCCTGACCTCACGGCCGCCATGCTCACCATCCAGACGCAGCTGACGTCCGGAGCGTCGTCCGTGAGCCAGATGGCCGCGCTGGGCGCGCTGCGCGGCCCGGACGAGCCGGTCGCGGCGATGGTGCGCACCTTCGACGAGCGCCGCCGGGCCATGTGCGCGGCGCTGAACGAGATTCCCGGGCTGTCCGTGCCCCTCCCCGAGGGCGCGTTTTACGTGTTCGTCGACGTGCGCGCCTACCTGGGCCGGGAGCGCGCTCACGACGGCGCCGCCGGGGCTGCCGGGGCTGAAGGCACCGCCGGGGCTGCCGGGGCTGAAGGCACCGCGGCGCGACGCATCTTCGAGACGGCTGAAGAACTCGCGGAGGCGATCCTCGTCGAGGCCGGCGTGGCCGTCGTGCCGGGGGAGGGCTTCGGCGTCCCCGGGGCGCTGCGCCTCAGCTACGCGACGTCCATGGAGCGCATCGAAGAGGGCATGCGGAGGCTGAAGGCGTTCTTCGCCACGTGGCGGTGAGCGTGAGGGGCGCGGATCCGCGCGGCCGGGCCGCGGGGACCGCTCCGTTGTGCGATTCTACATGCACTGCCGGTGGCGCCGCGCCCGCGGCCGCGTTCAGCCCGAAAGCGTGACGACCGTCGCGCCCGCCGCCGATCGCGCCTCTTCCGCGAACCACGGGTGGCACGTGAAGATGAGCACCTGCCGCCGCGCGGCCCACGCGGCCATGTGACGCAGCCCCTCCCGGCGCCGGTCCTCGCTCCAATGGAGGAACGTCTCGTCGAAGCAGACCGGGAGCCGCTCCCCGCCCTGGTCGAGGTGGTCCGCCAGCGCCAGGCGAAGCGCGAGATGGATCTGGTGCAGGGTGCCCTCGCTGAGGGGCGGCGCCGCGGGCCAGAGCGCGCCGTCCGAAGCGCGGCGGACCATGAGGACCGAGCCCGACCCCGCCCCGGCGCCGGGGACTCGCGCGCCCTCCGCGCCGGAGGGCAGCTCGACGACCTGCTCGTCGTCGAAGAGCAGGCGGTCGTAGCGCCCGGCGGTGAAGCTGGCGAGGTGCTCGCCGGCGAGCTTCAGGATGTCCGGCTGGTGCCGCTCGCGGAAGCGCTCGGCGCCCAGCCGAACGATGGAGGCCATCAGGGCGAGCCGGTCCCGCTGGCGCAGGACCGCATTGCGCTCCTCCGCGCGCGCCGCAATCCAGCCGGACACCTCGGCGGCGGTCTCGTGCGCGGCCAGATCCTGCAGTTCCCTCCGGAGCTCGCCGATTCGGCGGTCCGTCTCCTTCAGTTGCTCCGCGAGTGCACGCTCCTCTTCAAGGGCCTGGTCGCGGTCGGCGTCCGTCCACGGAAGCTCGCCGGCCTCGCGCGCGGCGTGCACCTCGCGACGCACCGCGTCCAGGCCGCCCGGGCGGCGCTCGAGCGCGTCCGCCAGGAACCGCGCGCGTTGCCACGCGTCGCGGCGCTCGCGCAGTTCGAGGAGCGCCGCTTCGACGTCCGGCCCGAACGCGGAAAGCCGCTCCAGCAGGGACTCGCGCTGGCGGGCCGTCTCGGCCCGCTGCGCTTCGAGCTCGCGCAGTTCGGCCTGCAGCCGCGCCCGCTCCTCGGCCGCCTGCTCCGCCGCCCTCCGGCGGGTGAGCGCACGCTCCATCGCGTCCTCCAGGCGACGGGCGAGGACGAGGGCGTCGACGTGCTCCGTGTCCCCGGCGATCCCAAGGCGGCAGGCCCAGTCGCGGACGCCGGCCTCCCGGGCCTCCAGCGCCCGGCGGAGCGCGTCCGCATCCTCCTGCAGGGCGCGCAGCGCCTCCCACTGCCGGCGCAGTTCGCGCACGAGCTGGGCCAGTTCCGACTCGGGCTCTTCGACGAACGCCGGCGCCACGGGCAGGCCGCCGAGCGCCGCCCGCACGGCCTCCGCCGCCGCGGCGGCCTCCGCCTGGGCGGCGGCGAGCGCATTGCGGGCGGCCCGCAGGGCCTCGTCGGCCCCCGGCGCCCGCCGCGCCGCGAGCGCCGCCTCCCGCGCCGCGGCCGCCGCAGTCTCCCGCACGGCCGCGGCGTGCGCCCGCCACGCGAGCAGCGCGGCCGCCAGGCCGGCGCCGGCAGCCAGCCCCCAGCCCCACGTGTGGCCCGCGGCGGCGAGGGCGGCGCCGGCAATGGCGGCAGCGGCCGCGGCGGCCGCAAGCGCGGCGGCGCGGCGGGCGGCGCGCAAGGGCGCGGGCGCGGGCAAAGGCGCGGGCTCGGGCGCCATCGCGGGGCCAGGCCCTGGCT
>JADGHN010000112.1 GCA_019683875.1 Clostridia bacterium | reverse complement strand
CTCGTGCACGGCGAGGATCCGCTCCACCGCGACGCGCCCCGTCTGCACGTCCACGCTGACCTCCGCGAAGTGGACGGCGATGGAGATGGCCGCGAGGTCGGACGGGTTCGGGGCGCGCCCGCCGCGGCCGACGATGTTGATCGGGCCGATGTCGCGGAAGAAGTCGGCCACGCGCCGCTCGACCGCGCCGTCCGCGCCGGCGCCCTCGACGCGGAGCACGCCCTCCCGAAGCGTGACCCGCGACGGATCCACCTCGAAGAAGTCCGCCACGAGCTGCAGGAGCTGCTGTCGCGCGTCCGCCGCCGCGGCGCGCACGGCCGGCGCCATGGAGCTCGTCGTGCCGCTGCCGCCGGAGCCCGTGCCCCAAGGGGCCATGTCGGTGTCGCCGAAGCGCATGCGGATGTCGTCGAGCCGGTAACCGAGCTCCTCCGCCGCGACCATCGCGAGAGCGGTCTTCGTGCCCGTGCCGATGTCCTGCGTGGCGCTCGTCACCGTGGCGGTGCCGTCATGATGAAGCTGCACCCACGCGTACGCCGGCGGCCAGCCGGCCGATCCCCACATGCCGGCCGCCACGCCGACGCCGCGCACGACGAGCGGTTCCCCCCGCTCGCGGCGCCGCCAGAGCTCCGCCGGATCCGGCGGCTTGGGCCGGCCGCTCCAGCCGAAGGCCTTCGCGCCCACCTCGTACGCTTCGAGGAACGAGCTCTGCGCGTACCGTTTCCCGTCGCGCCGCGTCTCCGTGAAGTTGCGGCGACGCAGCTCCAGCGGGTCGAGGCCGAGCTGCTCGGCGAGCTCGTCGAGCGCGCTTTCCAGCGCGAACGCGCCCTCGGGGTACCCGGGCGCGCGGAACGAGGTCGAGGGCCCGCTGTTCGTGTAGACGCCGTACTCCACCGTGCGCACGTTCGGGCAGCGGTACTGGTCCCGGACGGGCCCGCCGACGGCGCCACCGGTGCCGCCGGCGCCCTGGATCTGGTAGCTGACGAGGTCGATCGCCGTGAGGGTGCCGTCGCGCCGCGCGCCGATGCGCAGCTTCTGCACCGTGGCCGGGCGGTTGCCGGTGGCCAGGTCCTCGTCACGCCGGTCCAGCACCAGCCGCACGGGCCGCCCCAGGATGCGCGCCGCGATCACGGCCAGGTGCGTGTGGCGGTGCGGCCCGAACTTGGCGCCGAAGCCGCCGCCCATGTACTCGCAGATCACGCGCACGTCCTCGTCCGGCAGGCCGTACGCCTGAGCCAGGCCCTTCCGCACGCCGCTGACGGACTGCGTCGACTCCCACACGGTGAGCCGGTCGCCTTCCCACATGGCGACGGTGCCGTGCGGCTCCAGCGCGTTGTGCAGCTCCACCTGGGTGGTGTAGGTGCGCTCGATGACCACGTCGGCCTCGGCCAAGCCCCGGTCCACGTCGCCGTAGGTCTTGACGACGGGCTGGCCGCCTTCGACGTTGCCGCGCTCCGTGACGGGCGGCGCCCCCTCCGCAAGCGCCTGTTCCCACGTGAGCACCGGCGGCAGGACCTCGTAATCGACCTCGATGAGGCGCAGCGCGTCATAGGCCGTCTCTTCCTCATCCGCGACGACGAGCGCCACTTCCTCGCCGGCGAAGCGGACCTCTTTCACAAGCGGTTTGGGGCCCTTCTTGAGAAGGCCGTCGGGGAGGGTATCGGCCGTGAGGACGAGGCGCACGCCGGGCAGCGCTTCCGCCCGGGACGTGTCGATGCGGCGCACCCGGGCGCGCGCGTGCGGGCTGCGCAGGACCTTGGCGAAGAGCATGCCGGGCAGGTAGACGTCGGCCGTGTAGCGCGCGGCGCCCGTGACGCGCGCGGCGCCGTCGACGCGCGGCTGTGGCCGGCCGACGAGTTGCAGTTCCGCATCCCGCCCCCAGCGGGGCAGGGCGTCCTCCTCGACGACGGTGATCTGCTCGCGAATGCGTCCTTCGTATTCGTATTGCGTCTTGACGATCCTAGGCACGGGCCTCGTCCTCCTCCGCCCGCAGCGCGGCGGCCGCGGCGCGCACGGCCTCCACGATGCGCGGGTATGCGCCGCACCGGCAGAGGTTTCCGGACATGGCGTCGCGGATCTCGTCCGCGGTCGGGTCCGGGCGCCGGTCCAGCAGCGCCTTCGCGCTCATGATCTGGCCCGGCGTGCAGTAGCCGCACTGGAACGCGTCGTGCTCCAGGAACGCCTGCTGGATGGGATGGAGCTGGCCGGGCCGGCTGAGCCCTTCGATGGTCTCGATGGTGGCCCCCTCGCACGAGACGGCCAGCGTGAGGCAGCTGTAGATGGCGCGGCCGTTCACGATGACGGTGCACGCGCCGCAGTTGCCGTGGTCGCATCCTTCCTTGGTGCCCGTGAGGCCGAGGTCGATCCTCAGCGCGTCAAGCAACGTGCGACGCGGCTCCACCCACACCTCGCGGAGCTCGCCGTTGACGGTGAACGTCACCGGGACCTTACGCGGGCGGCCGGTCCGTTCCACGGTCTGGATGGCCATGCGCCTACCCCCTTCGCGATCGATTCCATTCTACCGCGCGGCGGGGGCGCGGTCCTTCCGCGGGGGGAGGGGTGACGGCCCGCGCCGGTCACCCGATCCCGTGGAGGGCGGTGGACCGGCATATCGTGCAAGCGGCGGACATAAAAGAGACGGTATATTGGCATTTTAATTGACACTTCCGTGTGCATCCGCGTACGTTGGAGGTGGAGCTGGGCGTGGAGGGGGAACGGAACATGCCGCTTGAAACGCTGAGGGAGGAGATCCGCAGCGGGTTCGACCTCGACGAGCAGGTCACCCTGACTGAGCTGCGACAATCCGAATGGAGGGACAGGCTGGCCGCCAAGGGCAAGTTGCGAGTGGCGCACCGGCACGAGGTGGTGGGCGTCCTGCTGAGCCCCGAGGCCTGGCAGGCCTTGCAGCGTCTGGAAGAATACGTGGAACGGCTCGAGGAGCGACTCGAGCAACTTGAGATCGAGCGCATCTGGGTCCAGCGGCTCGACCATGAGCGGCAGCCCGCGGACGTGGAAGCGGGCAAGGCCCGGCTGTTGCTGCAGGAGGAGTGAAGGCTGCATTCAGCATCCGGACACCGGGCCAACAGCCTGTGGTTCCTTGAGGAAATCGCCAAAATGGATTTCCTGCTCATTCACGCGGGTGACTTGTCCCAGGATCTTCGCGATCTTGAGCGGGCATATCCCGACATCGACGCCCACTCGGTGGCCTTGGCGGCCATCCTTCACCATTTGAGGATCGTGCACACCCAGCGGCCGGGAAAGGATCTGACCGGCCGCTTGCAAGGCTGGCGCCGGCATGCCTTCCAGAGTCGGGCGAGTCGGCGGGCCAAGGCCGATCTGCGCATCGTGTACCGGCCAGCCGGAGACCGGACGGAAATCCTGGGAATCGGCCACCGTCATGAGCCGGCAGACATTGACTCGCGCATGGGACGACGTCCCGCCGGACGGCCTCCGCGCTGATCTTGTCCCCTGGCGGCCTCAACCGCGGGCCGCCCGCGAGAAGGCACGGTAGTGGCCGGCGAAGACCACGGCCGCCTTGGCGAGGTGCGCCAGGGTGAGCGCAGCGGCCGCGAGGCCGCCGGCGACGAAGGGCCACGCGCGGCCGGGCGCCATGGCGGAAAGCGCGACCAGCGTCAGCGCCGCGAGGGGCGTGGCGGCGTCGCTGAGCCAGCGGAAGGCGGCCAGGCGGCTGCCGGCGGGGGCATCCGGCGGCTCCCCTGCGCCGGTCCGGGACCCTTCGGTTTGCGCCGCCGCTGCCGCACCCGTCGCTCCCGTGGCCACACCGGCGACCTCCGCCTGCCGCCGGTGGCGCGCCTCCAGCGCGTGCAACCGCAGGGCGGCGGCCGCGTCGCCCACCGCCTTGGAAAGCACACCGGCGACGAAACCGGCCGTGGCCAGCGCCCACCGCGTCTCCCCGGGCAGCAGCCGGTCCGTCATCCAGAGCGCCCAGAGCAGCCCCGGATTCACCAGGTAGTGGCCCACGTGGTCGAGGTACACGCCGGCCGCGCTCGTGGCGCCGCGGCCGCGCGCGACCTCGCCGTCGACGGCGTCGAGGATGAGCCAGGCGTGCAGCAGCGCCGCGCCCAGGAGCCAAGCCAGCGGCGGCCGGCCGGCGAAGAGGGCGACGCCCGCCGTACCCACGAGGACCATGGCGGCCGTCACCTGGTTGGCCGTGACCCGCGTACGGCGCACGAGCCACCGGGAGATGCGGTGAGAGACGCGGCGCGAGACCAGCGGCCCGTACCACGACTCGCCCGGCGCGTCGACGATGCCTCGCTGGACCAGGGTGCGGAACCGCTCCCCTTCCCCGGGCGGGCCCCCCGCGGCACGACGACGTCCGGGGGCGCTCATGCGGCGCCACCCCTCCGCCACGGCACGGCCAGGCTGACGAGCGAGGCGACGCCCCGCGTGACGTGGAAGGCCGGGAACGCCAGGCAGAGCCCCGGGAAGAGGCGCACGTCTCCGGCGCGGCGCGCGCCGCCGGCGGCGGCTGCGAGCACGGCCGCCGCGTACGCGGCGAGCGCCGCCGCTCCCACCGCGCGGGCCGGGGGCCAGGCCAGCGCCGCGACGGCCGCGAGGAGGCCCGCGACGAACACGGGCGGCGCGAGGTGGCGCGGGCGGAAGGCGCCCCGGTGCAGGCGACGGGCGCGCACCGTCCAGAACCCGTCGCCCCAGGCCTTGGCCAGCAGCGCTCGCAGGGTCGGGCGCGCCGCGTACTCGACGACGATGTCCGGATCGAGCCAGAACCGCCCGCCGGCCGCGCGGATGCGGGCGTGCAACTCGAGGTCCTCGTTCCGCACCAGGCGCTCGTCAAGAAGGCCGACGCGGTCGAAGACCCACCGCCAGTACGCGGCGTAGGGCGCGGTGTCGGCCCATCCGGGCGCGCGGGCGCCGGCGCGGGCGCCGCGCACCCGCTCCCCGGCGCCCACGCGAAACGGCGAGTCCCCCACGCCAAACGGGTGGCTCAACACGACGGCGTTCACCCTTCCCCAGTACTCATGGCCGATCGTCCGCAACACGCCCCCCGCCGCCCACGCCTCCGGGCGCTCCGCCAGGGCCGCGAGGGAGCGCTCGAGAAAGTCCGGCGCCACGGCCGCATGCGCGTCCAGCCGCAGCACGACGGGCGCCCGCGCCGCCCGGATGCCGATGTTCCAACCGCTGGCGAGGATGCGCCGCGGGTTGTCGAGGACGCGCGCGGGCGGCCCGCCGTCGGCCGCGAACCGCTGCGCCCACCGCTCGGCCACCGCGTGGCTGCCGTCCTCGGACCGCCCGTCCACGACGATCAACTCCCATGCGTCCTTCGGCAGCGTCTGTTGCGCGAGGGTGCCCAGCAGCCGGTCGAGCGCCGCGGCCTCGTTCCGCACGACGACGAGCACGGACACGCGCGGCGCGCTCATCCGCGGCCCGCCCCCGCCCACGCGTCCGGGTCCGCGCGGCGCATCCCCCACACACCCGCCACGTACTGCAGCGCATCCAG